>CACXBO010000231.1 GCA_902765975.1 Oscillospiraceae bacterium | reverse complement strand
CCAAAGCTCGCCCCAGAAGCCGCCGGCGACAGCTCCGCATATCTCACCGAGAGCCTCGCAGTTTTCGTAAGTTCCGCGGTATCCTCCGCCTACAAAGCCTCCGGCTGTTCCAAGTTCACTGTAAACGGAGCCGTAAGCCTTGCAATCGGTAAAGCTTGCGGAAACATCTTGCTGGATCGCCCTTCCGACGAAGCCGCCTGCCATAGCGTTAGTTATTATCTCAACGTCCGCCGTGCATCCGGTATAGGACTGAGCTACAAGACTGTTCCAGCCGAGATTTCCGACGAAGCCGCCCGTATGCCCGTTAGTCATACGCGAGGTATCAATCCTGCCCTCAACGGAGCAGCCTATGAACACGCTTCCGGGAACACGCTCGCCGTCCTCCGTTACGAGAGCGCCTCCGTCTCTGAGTACCATCGCAACTCTGGAGATAAAGCCGCCTGCGTCGTCTCCGTCATCGGCAGTGCCTATCACCGTCATATTCAGTCCGGTCACTCTGCAGTTTTCAAATGTAGCCTTATATCCGCAGTCGCTTGTTGCGTATGTATCCGAAGCAAAGCCTCCGTTATGCCCGATACGCGCGTCGGCTGTGCTTCCGAAATTGAGGACAGCCCCTTCAAGGGTGCAGTTTTTGAGATAAGCCCCGTCGGTTATCGTGCCGACAAAGCCGCCGCTGTATTGGCACTCTCCCTTGCCCGTAACCTTTACGTTCCTGGCGGAGCAGTCGGTCATCTCACAGTTTATGCAGGCGTCGCTGAAGCCGCCGAAGCCGTAGATCCTTCCTTCAGATAAGAATTCAGCATTTTCAACAGAGCAATTATTGACTTTGAGCGTAACAACCGTCGCAGCAGCTGCGCCTCTGTAGCCGACGCAGCCTGCAACGGAACGCAGCTCGTTCGTTGCATACATCCTGATATTATATACAGCGGAATTCGAGTATTCCGCAGGATCGTTATCCTGTATCTGAACGTAGCCTACCAGTCCGCCGACACAATTTATCTTATCGCCGGTTATCTCAGCGTCTCTGACTTCCGCATTCGAAATTTTTCCCGATAAATCGTGCCCTACGAATGCGCCGGCATTTGCAACGGCTCCCTCGCCCGAGATCACGACCTCTTTTGCCGTGTTCTTCTCGCCTTCAGAAGATTTTATTTCAGAAAGGCGCAGAAGCCCGACGAAACCTCCGACTCTGACCATTGAACAGTCGCCGGTTCCGGTTACTGTGATTTTGCTTACGGAGCAGGCGGAGAGCTCTGCATCGCCGCCAATTGCGATGCCGTTCGCGTAGCCCACAAGGCCGCCCACGTAGTCCATCTTCTCGCCGCAGGCGCTGATCGTCACGTCGCTTGCCACAGAGCCGGCAATCTCACCGCCCGCAAAGATACCGACAGAGCCAGCGGTATACTGAAGCGCGCCGCTTGCGCTCGTAACCGTAACGTTTTCAGCTTCGGTTGAAAAGACCTTTGCATTTTTGGCGTAGCCAACAGCGCCGCCTACGTAGTTCATCGCTTCTCCGGCTATTACGATATTATTCGCCGAGCAGTTTTGTATCGTGCCCTGATGGGTTCCTACTATGCCGCCGGTCTGTGCTACGGTACCGCCGGATGCAGTAAGCCTGAACCCGTTTACGCTGCAGTTCTCAGCAGAGCCTCCAGCCTGTATTCCCCCTGCAAGTCCGGCGGTCCACGTGCAGTTTCCGGTAATGCTGACGTTAACGTCGGATACTGAGCAGTTTATCAGCTTTCCGTAAGAGCCGTAAGCCAGCGCGCCTAAACGCGCCTTATCCGAACCGCTGCTCGAAAGCTCTGCAGAAATACCGGTAAGCTTCAGGTCTTTGACTATGCCCGTATCCATTATTGAGAAGAAAAAACCTGCCTTAACTCCCGCTCCGCTGAAGCTGAAGTTTGAAATCGTTTTGTTTCCTCCGTCGAATACGCCCCTGAAGCTCATTACCATATACTCCGTCCAATCCAGACCCTCAAGGTCAAGATCGGATGCAAGCATTACCGTTTTGCCGGAGAAATCCGTCTGAGCGATCACGGTCTCGTCATCCAGAGTAACGTCGCCCTGTGTCAGCTTCGCGAACTCCTTGAGTTCTGTTACCGTGGAGATAACGTATTCCTCCTCTTCCTGAGCATACCAGCCGTATGGCAGAGCTTCCTCGGGCTCTCCGTCTCCATCGCCGCCTTCCTCTGGCTCGATCTCGCCGTCATTCTGCGATGTTGGGCAGGAATTCTCATCCTCTTCAGACGCGCTTTCGCTTTCGTCTGTTTCAGCAGCTACGCGCTCTGCCGCCTCTGCGGTCTCCTGCTCTCCGCCCTCGGCAAAAGCCCCGAAGGGAAGTATGCCGAAACATATTGCAGCTGAAAGCAGCAGGGCGAGCATAATCTTTATTCTTTTCATATCCGCACCTCTTGTTTCTGAT
>CACXBO010000230.1 GCA_902765975.1 Oscillospiraceae bacterium | reverse complement strand
GAGTTATCGCGGTTGAAGAGCTTGCCTATCTCCGGGCCGGAGAGGTTGGTGAGCTGCCTTATAAGATACATGGCTATCTGCCTTGCGTTGACTATAGGACTTACGCGGCTTTTTCCGGTGAGGTCGGCTGAGTCAAAGTTGAAGTATTTCGCAGTCTCTTCTATTATCTCCTCGGGAGTCGGCACGTTGTTCTGCTTTTCGCGGAACATACGCTGGAGCACCTCCTGAGCTATGCCGACGGTTATATCGGCGTTCATAAGGTCGCTCTGAGCTTTCATAAGCTTTACGGCGCCCTCAAGCTGGCGGACGTTTGCCGTTATCTTTTTGGCTATATAGTCCATTACCTCGTTTGACAGAACGAGATTGAGCTGCTTTGACTTATTGCTTATGATAGCCATTCTCGTTTCATAGTCGGGCGGCTTGATATCTGCCAGAAGTCCCATTGAGAAACGAGATCTCAGCCTCTCGGAGAGAAGAGTCATCTCCTCCGGCGGGCGGTCCGAGGTGAGGACGATCTGTTTCTGAGCCTCATAGAGGTTATTGAAGATGTGGAATACCTCTTCCTCCGTTCTGTCCTTGCCGGCGATCACCTGAATATCGTCGACGAGAAACACGTCCGCGCTCTTGTATTTCTCCTTGAATTCGAGAGCGCGTCCCGTTTGAAGAGCGGTAACAAGCTCGGAAACGAAGTCGCCGCCTCTTATCAGGACGATGTAATACTCGGGATGCAGCTTTTTAAGCCGGTTTCTTATCGCGTAAAGCAGATGAGTTTTTCCGAGCCCCGAATCGCCGTAGATGAAAAGAGGGTTTGCATATTCCTTTCCGACCTCGTCTGCGACGGAGCTCGCCGCGGCATAGGCGAACTTGTTTGAGTTGCCGACGACGAAATTTGAAAAGGAGTATACCTCGGTCTCTCCGTTTGGAGTCATCTCCTTTTCGTCAGCCTCCTTTATCTCGGAGAGTCCGACGAAGCTGACTTCAAATTCCCCGGAGAATATCTCCCTCAGCGCGTTCATAATATCGACCTTGAAGCGGGATTCCACTATATTGCGCTTGAAATCAGACGGTATGCAGAGAACGAGGCGGGAATCAGTCACGCTGAGAACGCTTACGTCCCGAAACCAGGTATTGATGGCGACGGGGGTGAGCTTATCCTTCAGTATATCCAAAACCTGTTCCCAAATATCGTTTGCCGAGTTTATCATATTCCACCACCCAAAAAACGCGATTTTTCTCCAATTATCAATCTCTCTTATTATATCAGATTTTATCCCTTAATGCAAGGTAAAATAATGGACATACATATAAAAAAGATAATCTTTACAACTCGTTTCCGGAATGCTATGATACAGGGTAGACAAATAAGGAGTGAGACGGAGATATGTACAGCTTTTTTGCCCTCGTATCGAGGCTTAAAAATATAGACCGCTGGGCTCTTATGCGAAATTCGGACAGGGAGAACGTTCAGGAGCACAGCCACATGGTGGCGGTCATCGCCCACGCTCTCGGGCTTATCAGAAGAGACGTGTTCGGAAAGGACTGCGATCCTGACAGAGCCGCGGCGGCAGCTCTCTTCCACGACGCGCCCGAGATAATAACGGGCGATATGCCGACTCCGGTAAAATACCACGACGCGGATATGATAGGGGCTTACAGGAGGATAGAGGACGCCGCAGTGGAAAAGCTCGTATCGTCTCTTCCCTCAGAGCTCAGCGGAGAGTATGAGAGGCTTCTCAGAATGCCGGATGAGGTATCCGATCTCGTGCATGCGGCGGACAAGACGGCGGCATATATAAAGTGCCTTGAGGAGCTTAAAACTGGGAACGGGGAATTCAAAAGCGCCGCCGAATCGACCCTCGAAAAGCTGAAGGCTCTCGGTATGCCGGAGGTAGATTATTTCATAGAAAACTTTATACCCGCCTTCAGCCTCACGCTGGATGAGCTCGGTCTTTAAGGAGGATTTGAATGAAAAGCATAGTAACGGTCATAGGAAAGGACACGGTCGGAATAATAGCGAGCGTATGCGCCATTCTCGCGGAAAACGGTGT
>CACXBO010000229.1 GCA_902765975.1 Oscillospiraceae bacterium | reverse complement strand
GATAAAGCTGCCGTCGACAAGTCCTGCGAACGCGGCGTATTCGCTTGGCAGACTGATAGAAATATGGAAAGAAAAAATCAGCGTACCGGAATAATATCCGGTGCGCTGATTTAGTGTTTTTTACTTATCGAAGCCGGGATTAAATGCGTAGACGTTCTTCTTATCGAGCCTATCGAGCGTTTTGCCGAGAGCCTCGCCAAAACGCTGATAGTGGACTATCTCACGTTCACGCAGAAACCTTATCACGTTGTTCACGTCGGGATCATCGCTTAGTCTGAGAATATTGTCGTAAGTTGTGCGAGCCTTTTGCTCGGCTGCAAGGTCCTCGTTTAGATCTGTTATAATATCGCCCTTAACAGCTATTGTCGACGCAGTCCAGGGTGTTCCGGACGCAAACTGCGGATAAATTCCCGCTGTATGATCAACGAAGTAAGTCTCAAGTCCGGCTTTTCTTACCTCGTCGACTGACATATCGCGGGTAAGCTGCTGGATTATTGAGCCGACCATCTCAAGGTGATTGAGCTCTTCGACTCCGATATCGGTCAACAATCCTCTGACGTCGTCGTATGGCATCGAGTAACGCTGACTGAGATATCTCAGCGAAGCGCCAAGCTCTCCGTCTGGACCACCGTACTGGGAAATGATGAACTTCGCAAGAGCGGGATTTGTATTTCTTATCTTTACCGGATACTGAAGACTTTTAAAATAGTTGAACATCAGATTTTTGCCCTCCTGTCCTGAAACTCCCAAGGCCACGGGCCTTCTATCCAGTCATAAGAGTCCATAGTGGCAAGGTCTCCTACGGTTAGAGCGCCGAAGCGCGCGACGTATCTTTTCTTTGCCTCCATATAGAGCGCAAGAGCTTCCTTGAGAAGAGCAAAAGCCTCTTTGTCGTCAGAGTGGGTGTCGAGATAGAGCTGCAGCTCCTTCACCATAAAGCTGAGTCCCATCACCTCGCCGAGAGGCGTTCCTGCATAGGGATTAGTCCTGTTGACCGTGTTCATAAACGGAAGATCGAGCCCCGGGAACAGAGTTCCGCGCGTCAGCGCGTCTATGGGCAGATCGTATCTCGTATCTGCGTTCTCCTGCGGCGGTATCCACGCCGTTGCAAGCGGAGCGCAATTCGGCAGTCTTCCGCATTTATAGCCGCAATCTGCGGCGGTTGCATTATTATCCAATTGTCATTCCTCCTGAGAGCCGTAACAGGCTCCGGAGCATTCTATGCAAAAAACTAAAGGAAGCCAGTAAAAGCTGACTTCCTTTCAATGATTTCCAAGCTGCCAGAAGGCCACTGCGCTTGCCGCGGCGACGTTCAGCGAATCTACGCCGTGACTCATCGGTATCTTCACGGTGTAATCGCAGGATACGATCGTATCGGTTTTAAGCCCGTCACCTTCAGTGCCTAAAACAATCGCAAGCTTCTCTTCACGCGAAAGCGTGGGATCGTCAATACTAACGGAATCGAGTCTGAGAGCCATTGCGACAGCCTTGAAGCCTGCCTCGTGCAGCATATCTATTCCGTGACTGCGCCACTCGCTGACCTCCGTTCCTATATGCGCCCAGGGCATTTGAAATACAGTACCCATACTGACGCGAACGCATCTTCTGTAGAGGGGATCGACAGAGCCGGGTGTAACGAGAACTGCGTCCATGCCAAGAGCTGCGGCGGAGCGGAATATAGCGCCGAGATTGGTAGGATTTACCACCTCTTCAAGAACGGCTATCCTTGTCGCGCTTTTGCAAATCTCCCGCCAGTCAGGCTCAGGCCTGCGCTCCATGGCGCAGAGAACGCCTCTCGTAAGCTGAAAACCAGTCAGATTAGTCAAGACGTCTAACGTAGAGACGTAAACCGGGACGTTGCCGCATCGCTCAACGACAGCTTTTGCCTGACCTCGGACATGGCTTTCTTCCATAAGAAGGGAAACCGGGCGGTATCCCGCGTCAAGAGCGCGGTGGATCACGTTCGGACTCTCCGCTATAAAAAGACCGTTGTCAAACGGCAGACTGTGAAACAGCTCGCGCTCAGTAAGCCGTGCATACGGATCAAGCTCAGGCGCGTTATAATCGGTTATCTGTATTATCTCGGGCATATCGTTTACTCCGTAATAAGTTTATCTATAAGCTCTCTCATTGCTTTTTTACAGTGTTCAATAAAATATGTTTTTTTCTCGGAAAGCAAATCGCATAGCTCGCTGCATTGAGCGAGGGCGTCGTTATATTCCGTTTCGGTAATCAGACCTGCTCTACGCGCCTCATCGAGCTCGTCGCGGTCAAGCACTCTTATATCGCCATTTGGCGTTACAACAACGTCGAGATACATATCCGTGAACTCGGGATTATCCGGGTCGTGAAAGCGGTTTCCGCTTGTTATATCAAAGTATAGCTCGATAAGCTCGCCCGTATCGTTGAAAGCCGCGGAAAGCCACCAGCATAAGCCGCGCAATGCGAGCTGATACCAGATGTATCCAACGTCTGATATCACTATATCGCGTCCGCCTGCGCG
This sequence comes from Oscillospiraceae bacterium, assembly GCA_902765975.1. Lineage (GTDB taxonomy): Bacteria > Bacillota > Clostridia > Oscillospirales > Oscillospiraceae > RUG626. The sequence goes on along the minus strand of CACXBO010000229.1, from coordinate 1,781 downwards.
GATCACCTTGGGACGGTCAACTTCGTCAATAATAATCAGAGCCTCAAGCCCGCTGACATTTTCAAAAGCAACTTCTCTTGAAGTAAATCTCTGCCGGATTATCCCGCTTCTGAAAAGCGTTTTGATATTTCTTATCTTCATTTTTTGCACCTCTTACGCATTATAGCGTCATTTCTCGATTTTAGCAATTGAGAAAAGAAATAATTAGTGCTAAAATAATAAAGAGGTGACCGAAAAATGTTTAATAAGCACGATATAAAGAGAGACGAGGTACAGCTATACGGGCAGCAGTCGATGTTCGGCTACGACTGGTGGTGGCATTCATTTACCGCAAAGAACGAGAGAACGGGGGAGGACAGGCAGTTCTTCATTGAGTTCTTTTTGATTAACCCGGGAAGAGGCGGCGACGAGCCTGTTCTCGGCCAGCTTAGAGAGAATAAACGCAATTGGTTCAGACCGTCCTACTTAATGGTAAAATGCGGAGCATGGGGCAGAAAAGCCGTTCAGCTCCATAGATTTTTTGGCTGGAACAAGATAGACGTTAAATGGAAGGCTCCGTTTGCAATCATGGCTGACGACTGCTTCCTTAACGAGACCGAGACCCGCGGCAGCGTCAGCATAACTCCCGAAGAGGCGCAGGCTCATCCGGAGTGGATGTGCGGCGCGGGCGAGATGTCTTGGGATCTTAAAATCGATAAGAAAATTGCGTTTAACGTAGGTTACGGAGCGGGAAGGCTTTTAAGAAAGCTCCAGCTTTTTGAAATGTCATGGCATGCTGAGGGTATGAAGACCGAATTTACCGGAGAGGTAACCTATAACGGTGAGAGATACATAGTATCGCCCGAGACCTGCCGCGGCTACGCTGACAAGAACTGGGGCAGAAACTTTACCTCACCCTGGGTATGGCTGAGCTCAAGCGACCTCACGAGCGAGCTGACGGGAAAAAAGCTTGAAAACAGCGTTTTTGATATCGGCGGCGGCAGACCTAAGCTCGGAAAGATAACCTTCAAGGGCAAGCTTCTGTCTGCATTCTGGTATGAGGGCAAGGAATATGAATTCAACTTCTCCAAGTTCTGGACAGGGGCGAAAACAAAATTTAGCTGCCATGAAACGGATTTTGAGCTCAATTGGCACGTCGAGCAGTGGAACAGACGCGATAAGATCATCTGTGATATAACCTGCAATAAATCCGATATGCTTCTCATAAACTATGAGGCGCCGACAGGTCAGAAGAGGCATAACAGGCTGTGGAATGGAGGAAACGGCAGGGGAACGCTCCAGCTCTTCCATAAGGGAGAGCTCGTCGACCGCATCGCTGTTAAGACCTGCGGCTGTGAGTACGGCGAATTCGGCGCTCCTGCCCCGGGCGTATAAAAAATATACTATAAATGGATCAGCCCTGACGAAAATCGTCAGGGCTGTGTTTGTGCAAGTAGTTAAATACTCCTTCGGCTGTTACACAGTCAATTAACTTTATTTTTTCTATTATGTAATTCTTCTACGGTTTTTGGTAGTTTGTCTATATATGCAGCTCCTTCGTTAGACATCTCATTGATTGCATAAAAATTCTTAGTTTTTCCGTCATAATAAAACACAGTCCATAAATAACCTTCTTTTGCAGGTACATTGAATGTCATAAGCAGATAATTGCCCCTATAATCTTTTACCTGCGCCCCGGACCGGGCTAAGGCAGTTTGGTGTTCTTTATTATTGTTTATCCAATCATCTACCGCATACACATATAAGCCATCATACTCTTCTGGGAGAGTGATATAGAAGTT
>CACXBO010000228.1 GCA_902765975.1 Oscillospiraceae bacterium | reverse complement strand
TGAGCGGATCGTTAGTCTCATAACTACATATTAAATGTTTGGGTGCCGCGAAGACGATTGTCTTCGCGGCACCCAATAATTTTTTCTGTTATTCTATCCTTTATTTCTCTTCTCCGTATGCTCTGTATAGGAACGTCACGACCTGCCCGCGGCTCACGTTTACGTCGGGACTGAACTTAGTAGCGCTCGTGCCCTTTGTAACGCCCTTTGAATAGGCCCAGAGGACGGCTTCATAGTAATATGCGCCCTCCTTTACGTCTGTAAACGGGTTTTCTCTCTCCTCCGGAGTTGCCGGGGGGACGGACTTTTCGACCTTCACGTTAACGACGGCTCCAATCGGTATTCCAGCGACCGTGAAGCTGAGTTCAGCGGAGCCGATATCGACGCCGTTCACGGTAAATATCGCTTTTCCGTCAGCTCCGGTGATAGCTGTGGCGGTTACAGACGCAATAGACGCGTCAGAGCTTTCAGCAGTAACGGTTTTGCCATCCACGGGCTCGTCGCCGAGCCTAAGGGTGAGGCTCACGCTTGCAGAAGAGCCGGGATTGACCGAAATACTTGTTCTGTACGCCTCAAGAACGTATGGGTCGTTCTCTACTTCCAGCTCGCCGGAATTAAACGCCTCAGCGAGCGGCTTGCCGTTATAAGCCTCAGCGTCCGTCGAAACGGATACCGTATAGGTCTTATCCTTATCGAAGCCGCTTCCGTCCTTCGGAACAATACGTGCGGTTTTTGCATAGAGCGTCTCGTCGTCGGCTGGATCAGCCTCAGCATCTGGGAAAACTATCTCGCACTCGACCGCCTCGTCGCCGCACATCACGGTGATAACCCCGTCAGTCAAAGTAGCTGTATCCATATAGAGGCTGAACTCAAGCTCGGCATAGCTTTCATATACCTTTGCATCGCTAACCTCGGGACTTGCGGTCGAGAAAAGCGGGATATTGATACCTAACTGAACAGGCATAACTGGCAGCCAGCCGGCAGTTGAGCCGTCGTCAAGATTCGCTGCGGGGTGATCCGCGCTCGTGTTGTCGGTATATCCCTCCGGTGCGGCAACTCGCACCTGCCACTCGCCCTCGGGTACGAACCACTGATACTGTCCGGATGCGTTTGTCTCCTGCGGGTTGATCTGACCGTATTCCTCCGCGTTCCATTCCTGCTCGCCGGCGTCTGTTTTCTCATAGAGCGTCGCAGTCGCGCCCGCAACTGGGTTGGAGAGAACAGCTTCGTAAATGACGCCCTGAGGATCGTGAGTAGCTCTTGCGCTTCCGCCGCAGGTGGCCGCGGGCGGCGTTCCGAGATCGTCGAGCAGCTCCTCAAGCGCGTTGACAGCCCTATACAGATCTTCCTCCGCTTTGCTCATCTTGCCGCCGAAATAATATCTTGCAAGCTTCGAGCCGGCAGCGAGCCAGCTTGTTGGAATTTCGTCTCCGTACTGCTCCTCATACTTTTTGCTTGCGTAGCTTTTGATAAGATCCTTAGCTAATTTTCCGGGCTTTCCGATAGAGTATTCCTCTGCGCCGTCTATTATAGCGGCGATGGCATGTCCGACGTCCGAATACTGGGACTGATTCACAGCGTTGTCAATCTGTGTCTTGATATCCGACAATCTCTGATAGTTTTCTGAACCGAGCTTCTCGGGTCCTAACTCGAGCAGGTCATTTATGCGGCCCTGAATCGTCAGATTCGCCTTTGTGTTCTTCTGGTGCTGTCCGTAGCCGTCGCTTCCGCCGTTGAGCAGCCTCATTTTCAGGCTGTAATTCATACAGTCGCGGGTAGATTCGCTGCGGCCGGAGTACTTCTGGTACGCGCTCTTCAAGCGGTTGTTAATGCTCTCTACCGCGGTTGTCGTTTTCGGAGAGAAGGTCGGGAACGTTGGATTCGAACCGCTGCCCATCACCATGAGCGGCACGTCGGAGCTGCGTAACGCCGTTCCCTGAGTCTCCAGCACGTCGGGTTCTATGAAACGCATCTGCTGGACCATAGAGTAGCCCGGGTCATCGCTATCAGCCGGAAGGACTACAGCCTCGGCAGTGTAGAGCCAGCTTCCGTCTGACTGCTTCTCACAGTCGGAACGGGCGCGCATCTCCCGTCCGTCAGGCAGCGTCACTGCGGCGTAATCATCCCAGCTTTCATAATCCACGTCCGCTGCAACGCCGACACGTATGCCGAAAAGCTCCCTAAGCTCTTCCAGCGATTCCTCCGAGCCATCCAGCATGAAACCCTCGCCGTCGTTGATCATCTTCGCGAGATCGTCTATCAGCTCTGCGTAGTCGTCAAGGATGGCGCTACGCTCCGCCTCAAGCGTATCCTGCTCTATCTTATATTCCATTTCCGCGACCGCTCTATCGTACTCCGCCTTAATATTGCTGTCGTTTCCTTCCAGATCGGTTACGTGCGTATCCTCGCCCAGCAGTTCAACGATATCCACGTCGTCTCCAACGGCAAAGAGCGCAACGTTCCTGCCGTTATACTCAGCCGTAGGCATACCTGTCGGCGTCTTCGAGCGGAGGGCTACTCCCCAGTTGGTGAAGAGCAGGCGCTCTCCGGAGACAGTCGCGGTATAATTATTCGAGCTTCCTTCGCGCTCCATTACGGCGGAGTGTATCGCGCCGTCCTGACCTGTGATGAAAAGCCTCAGGGCGAAGAGGTCGTCCGCGTTTGCAACCGTAGCGGTAAAGGTATAGCTGAAAGTAGTTCCTCTGTCGTTCAGCGACCAGTAATAACTTGTCAAACTCGGCGCTGTTCTGCTGCTTCCGGAGTACCTCATCAGAGTCTCCGTTGCGCCGGAAAAAGAATCGCTTTCATAGTCGCTGAAGCTTGTGACTTTCATTTCGGTGAGTACGGCCGGGGTGAAGCTGACGCACTCCATAACCGCAGTGGCGCTGCGTGTCTCCACGTCGTCCACCGCAGTCACCGCGCAGATCTCGTGCTCGCCTAACAGACTCCAGTCGGGATTCTTCTCCCGGAAGGCGCTCACATCGGCTGTTCCTATCTTTGCTTTGTCCATAGCAAAGCTGAAAGACGCAATTCCGCTTCCGTTGGCTTTTCCGGAGGCGATCTCCACGCCGTCCATATACAGCTTCACGCTTTGGTACGGCACTGTATAGAGCCAGACCCCGTTGTAATTTGTGCTGTTTGCGCCATTTTCGGCAGTATACAGATAGTCGGAGGTGAAGTTAAGCGCTGAGGCGGACGCATCCACAGCAAGTGTCGTTTTGCCCATAGCGGAACTGTAGATATTATTTCCGTTTTCATTTAACGCGGCTCCCTCTGCGGTGATGAGATAGTCACCGCCCTTGTTGCTCTGAACGTAGAAATAGATAACGCCGGAAGGGCGGTCTGTATACAGTGTGAAGCCCTTGA
>CACXBO010000227.1 GCA_902765975.1 Oscillospiraceae bacterium | reverse complement strand
GCGGTGCCGACAGCGAACACGGTGTTCGAGCCCGGCGACAGACTGACTCTCTTCGGAAACTATAAAACTATATGCAGGGCTTTCTTAGCCAACGAATACTTCCTTGATAAAGGGTGATTCAAGCGCTGTCCGCAGCGAGGCTACCACAGCCTCATCTGCGGATACCGCTCCGGCATTTCGCGGATGAAAGCAAAGCAATCCTCGGGAGAGGAGAGCATACCGTTTTCATCACATATCCTGTGAAACAGCTCCGTAAGCTGCTTTGCGTTCGGACTCGGCAGCTCGTATGCGTTTCCGTACCGCTTTATATACTGCTCCTTCATACCGGGAAAATGCCTGTCGAGCGCGGAGTAATAATACTCTCTGTCGCCCTCTCTAAGCGTGAGTCCCATACCGAAAGCAATAACGCCCTTAACGCCGGCGGCTGCACATTCGTTAAGAATCAAAGAAACGTTTTCCTCGGTGTCGTTGATGAACGGGAGAATGGGCGTAAGCCAAACGACGGTCGGTATACCTCTGTCCCGCAATTCTTTCAGCACTTCAATACGCCGTTTCGTTGTGCAGACGTTAGGCTCAAGAATACGGCAGAGATCGTCGTCGAAGGTCGTCAGCGTAAGCTGCACGACGCATTTTGCGGAGCGATTTATCTCGTCGAGCAGGTCTATATCCTGAAGGATCCGATCCGACTTTGTCTGGATCGCCGCACCGAAACCGTTTTCCAGGATAACACTCAGGCAACGCCTGGTCAGACGTAGAGTTTCCTCGCAATGCATATATGGATCCGACATGGCACCCGTTCCGATCATGCATTTTTGCCGTTTTGCCTTCAGAGCTTTTTCCAGCAGCTCCGGAGCGTTTTGCTTGACCTCTATATCCTCAAAAGGATGCGTAAACTGATAGCATTTGCTTCTGCTGTCACAATAAATGCAGCCGTGGGTGCAGCCTCTGTATACGTTCATACCGAAGTAGCCGCCGCTGCCGGACAGTATTCCTTTAGCATTCACAAAATGCATGATTTAGCACCCGTTTCTCAAATAACAGTATATGTATCGCGGCGGCGCGTGCCGTGCGAGTTTGCAGCCGCGAAAAAGGGAAAGAAACAAAACCCGCGTCAGCCTCAAATGACGCGGGAATTCTTTTCCCAAGGGTCGAAGTCCTTGAATTTATGCTTTGTTTTCCAGATTATCTTATTATGTTCTTTCGGGTCGTGATCAGCCTCAGGAACTTCGATAACGAAGCGGTCGGAGACGTTTATTATGCGCGTATCCTCGAAAAAATGCTCACGCACAAAGGAGAAATCGTATTGCGGATGTACATGACCGTGGAGCATCAGGGGCGGCTTCACGTCGCTGAGAAGGTCTCTGAAGCAGGTAAAGCCGATATGAGCGGGGTCGTCCCTGTCGCCGAGCCCGCGGGCAGGCGAGTGGGTGACGAGTATGTCTACCCCGCCTGCTTTTTTTATAACATGCCGTATTTTCCGTATCTTACGTACCATTTCCTGCTCGGAATATTGATAGTTGCCCGGGTGATAGCGCATACAGCCGCCCAGTCCGAGTATTCTGACGCCGTTGTAAATCACGAGAGAATCGTCGATGCAGTCGCAGCCCTCCGGAGGGTGCGAATCGTAGACCTCGTCGTGATTCCCGTGCACAAAAAGCACGGGGCAGCGCGCCATGGTTACGAGGAACGAGAGATAATCGGGCTTGAGATCGCCTGCGGAGATGATGAGGTCGTATTCCTTGAGCCTTCCGGGAACGTAGTGCTCCCAAAGATATGGGCTCTCCTCGTCGGAAACTGCAAGTATCTTCATATTACTTGACGGCTCCCTTCTCCGGCGGTATGGACTCCCTGTGAACTCCGAGCTCCCTTACGAGAGCCTGACTCATCGGCCTTATCTCGTCGTATTCCGGAATGCGTCCCTCAACGTTTTCGCAGAGCCAGTCCATATGCAAAATCTCATCGGCGGTGAAGCTGCGTTCGCCGTCGTTTTTTACCGTTCCGTCCTGAGCGCGAATTATACGCTTGAATGGGTCAAGCTCGCCGCTTTTAAGATTTAAACGTAAGCTCTCAGCAAGTACGCGCAGCCCTTCGGGCAGCTTGTCGGAGAGCGTGACGTCAATAACGCCGCTGTCCATGCCGAGCCAGTAATTTACCGCCTCGGAGGACTTGCCGGCATCTATAGAACCGGACATAAGGGCGCGTACCGCCTTTTCGTAGAAGCTGCCCCAGAGCCAGCAGGGAGAGCCGAGGGGCAAAAGCTCGCCAGACTCAGTGACGGAGAAGGTGCCGAATTCGCCGTACTTAAGATACCAGTCGTCCATAGTCGGGACGTCGCGGTTGGATACGACTGAAAAGCCCTCGCCCGCAAGATTCTCTGTGTTGTCGCCGAGAAGGCACGACCAGCGGAGAACGATTTTTGCGTCCGGATTAGTAAGCTGAGCCCCGAGCGCAAAGGCGTTTATCGAGGCGGGAACGCCGAGTATAGGATATGAGGCGACGTAGCCAATACGGTTATCCTTCGCCATAGCTCCCGCAATAGCCCCGGTAATAAACTTACCCTCGTAAGCGCGGAAATAATAGCCGCGCACGCTGGAAAACGGGACGTCTGCCGAGCAGTTGAAGAACTTTACCTTCGGATATTTGACTGCGATCTTCAGAGTTTGACGGAGCATGGAAGGAGTGGTCGTAAAAACTGCCTCAGCGCCGTCTGTCACCGCTCGCTCAATAAGATTTTCGGCTATTTCGGGATTATCGGCGTTGAAATAGCTTCGTACGGTGACCTTATCTCCGAGCACCTCTTCAAGGTATTGCCTGCCCTGATCGTGAGAGAGCGTCCAGAGGCTTATCGCCGTGTCGCGCTGATGGACGAATGCGACGTTCAAATGAGACTTCTGAGGGTTGATTATTGCGGTTATTATATGCTTAGGTCGCAGCTCCTCCGTCGGCATTGTCTGAACGCTCACGGGCTCGCCCGCCTTAACGTCGCTCCAAAGACCGGAGAGCGTTTTTTTTAGATCGGCAGAGGAAAGCTCGGATAGATCGGAGAAGGGATAGACCTCAAGCCATTTCAGCAGAGCCGAGGCGGGACTCAAGCCCTCGTGCTCACCGCCGAGGGAAGCAAACGCCTCGCGGAAACGGTAATAGAGAGTAGAGAAGGAGCGGCGCTCATCCGTCGTCCAGTCCTCATCCTTTCCGCGTCCGAGAAAGGCGAGAAGCTTTGCGTATTCGCCGGGCTTTGTGAACTTGATCGAATAGAGATGAGTGTGCTTATAGAAGTCGAGAAACTCGGCGTATGCTTTTATTGCAGGCTCGTCAGAGTCCTGGGGTATAACGCGCCTTACGACGGCGGGAATGGAGGAGGCTCCGAAGTGTTTCAGAACGCTCACGCGCTTGTTCCCTTCAAGAACGTAAAAGTCGCAGAGGTATTCGTATACTATGATAGGATCGCGGATCCCAACGTCGGAGAGATGGGCGCCGCAGAGAGCGATCCACTTTGCGCCGAACTCGCTCTCCGGATCGAGAAGAGGAAGGAAGCCTGCGGTAAATGCCGTTACGCGGCCGGCACTCTTGACGCCGACTATTCGCTCCGTCGGGATCTCCTGAACCGGAAGCTCGTGGATAGATAGCTTGGAAATATCGGGCACGATCTCGTCCAGCACGGAGGGATAGGGATTCAGCCCCTTCGCCGTGAGGTCGCGCAGTTCCTTCTGACCCTGTTTTTGAGCCTTTTTGTATTCTTCGACCGCTTCGGTAAGATTCATAAGGATCCTCCGTTACTATTGATATAATTATATTGTACCATACCCTGATCAGAAATAGAAGAGCAAATACGCCGAAGCGGCAGCATTCTTTTGGCTTTTTATAGATAATTGGTACTATACAAACAGATGAATCAGTGATAAAATTATAAACAATAAATAAAGGAGGCGCCGCTATGACAAACAAAGAGATTTATAAACGCACATTAACTTTTTCATTAAAAAAGCTGCTGTTTGACGTTATTTCGCTCGTGTTGTTTGTAGCTGCAACTGTCGGAGGAGTTCTGCTCGCCGAGAAATTCTTCGATCAGCCCGTTATAGGCCTTATAGTCGGTCTTATCATCGGAATAATCGTCGCAGTTATTATCTCAAGATTTGCAGCGTATAACTGCAAGGCGGCGCAGATAGCGATGATGACCCGCGCAATAACTGAGGGAGCTCTTCCCGACGACGTTTACGCTGAGGGAAAAAGGGAGGTAAAGGGGAGATTCCTTACTGTCGCCGTTTACTTTGCGGTCACCGGCGCAATCAAGGGTATTTTCATGGAGATCGGCAGACTAATCACGAAGGTCGGCGACAGCATCGGCGGTGATACCGGTTCTGCTGTCGGCTCTGCCATATCTTCCGCGGTCAACACTCTTGTAGCCTACCTGTGCGACTGCTGCCTCGGCTGGGTATTCTACCGCAGGGATATAAGCGCAGGAAAGGCGACGTGCGAGGGAGCGGTTCTCTTCTTCCGCCACGGGAAGACGCTCCTCAAGAATATGGGCCGGATTTTCGGAATGGGTATTGCATCCTTCCTGGTTATCGGCGGCGCGTTTGGAGGAGGCTTTTATCTGCTTTTCTCCCAGTTCCCGGCATTATTTTCAGAGGGAGCCAAGCTTTTTGCAGAATCAAGCGATAAGCTTCAGTTCCTATCCAATCCTCTTGCCCTCACTATAGCGGCAGCGGTACTTGCGGGCGCTATAGTATGGTCAATGATACACTCCGTTTTTATTCGCCCCTTCGTTCTTACAGGCGTTCTGCGCAATTACATAGAGTCGGGCATGAACGATGTTCCCACAGAGGCGTCCTTCGGCGCTGTAGCCACCAAGTCTGCTAAGTTCAGAAAGCTCCAGGCTGAGCTTTGATCCGGACCCTGCGGAACAGAGAAATAATTAATTAAGAACAAGTTGGGAGAAAGATGATATGACCTTCAGCTCCGTAACGTTTCTCTTTATGCTTCTGCCGGTGACGTTCATACTATATGCGCTCATCAAAAACTTAAACGCGAGGAATATCATACTTGCAGCGGCCAGCATTGTTTTCTATGCCTTCGGCGAGCCGGTTGCAGTAATGATAATGCTTATTTCCATCGTTCTAAACTACCTGTTTGGACTTGGCGCATCGGGCGTCAAGTGGGATAAGCTCAGCGTGGTGCTTGCAGTTCTTTTGAACATCGGCATGCTCGCAGTCTATAAGTATTCGGGCTTCTTTGTCGAGATATTCAACGGAATAACGGGGCTTTCCGTTCCGGTTCCACAGATAAGGCTTCCGATAGGTATTTCCTTTTTTACCTTTCAGGGCCTGAGCTACGTTATCGACGTTTACAGGGACAAGAAGAACGTGCAGAAAAGCCTGTTTTCCGTGCTTCTTTACATATCCTTTTTCCCGCAGCTTATAGCTGGACCGATAGTCCGCTACTCCGACATCGCGGACAGGCTCAGAGACAGAGAATTTTCGGTTGACCGCGTAGCGCGCGGTATCTGCCGCTTTATTTTCGGACTTGCAAAAAAAGTCCTTATAGCCAACCAGATGGGCTTGCTTGCGGATAAGGTGTTCGGCTGCGCAACCGCCGAGCTTGGGACTGGAGCAGCTTGGGTAGGCGCCATAACCTATTCCCTCCAGATATTCTTTGACTTCTCAGGCTACAGCGATATGGCGATCGGTCTTGGCTGCGTCTTCGGCTTTGACTTCCGCGAGAACTTCAATTACCCGTTTATCTCGTCGAGCATACAGGAATTCTGGAGACGCTGGCATATCTCGCTTTCAACGTGGTTCAAGGAATATGTCTACATTCCTCTCGGCGGCAACCGCAAGGGCAACGCGAGAACGACGTTCAACAAGCTCGTCGTTTTCTTCCTGACAGGGCTTTGGCACGGAGCAAACTTCACCTTTATCGTTTGGGGTATGCTCCACGGATTATGTCAGATGCTTGAGACCTACCAGATAATCCCGACAAAGAAGAAATGGTTCAGGCCGATAGGGCATATCTATACCTTGCTGATAGTTATTCTCGGATTTGTTATTTTCCGTGCCGACACTCTTGCACAGGGCATCGGAATAATCGGCACTATGTTCTCGCCTCACGCCGGCTCCGCCGTTGCAAACGCCGAGATATTCTCCTGCATTTCACCTATGGCGATCCTCGCTTTCGGGCTTTCTCTCATCCTCTCAACTCCGATATTCAGGCTCATCCGGGAAAGGGTGGAGAAGACGGAGAAGGCCGCGCTCTACAACTACGCAGCTTACGCCGGGTCGATGGTGCTGTTCGCGCTCTCCGTTCTCTCCCTCGTTTCGAGCAAGTATAATCCGTTTATCTATTTCAGGTTTTAAGGGAGGAGGGCGAAGAAATGAAAAAGACATTCAAGCTCGTATTCGTTATCGTGTTTATCGTCCTCTGCTCGCTTCCTCTTCTTTTGATGCCGATTTTTCATAACGACGCAAGCATAGAGAAGAGAGAGCTTTCAAAGCTGCCGTCATACATATCGGACGGGAAGCTCAATCTCAAATTCTCCGATGAGTTTGAATCCTGGTTCAACGACCATCTGCCTCTTCGCTCGTACCTGCTCTCTGCATCAAATTATATAAGCGGAGAGCTGATGCAGGGCGAGACCTCAAACGTTATCGTCGGCAAAGATGGATGGCTTTTTTTCGCAAGCGAAAGCCGTGACTATATGAACACGAACGCCTTTACCGAGGACCAGGTCAAGGCCTTTGCCGTTACGCTCTCCCTTATGGAGGAGAACGTGAGGGAGAGGGGCGGCAGCTTTACCTTCGTTCCAATGCCAAACAAATCTTCTGTTTACGGCGACTATATGCCGGCGCGCTACCGCGGCTCGGAGGAGAACAACCTCACTCGCGTGAGCGCGGCGCTCAGGGATTACGGTGTGACCTTTACCGATATGCGCTCAGTTATGCTATCCCATAAGGACGAGGTGGTATATCACCGCCGCGATTCGCACTGGAACTATCTTGGAGCCCTTATCGGCTATGAGGCGATAATGGACAGCCTCGGAAGGGAGCATCCCGACTATTCCTCAGCTTCCTATACCGTCGAGAAAAGCTGGCGCGGAGACCTCGACAAGCTGCTCTATCCGGCGGGTGGGACTTTGGACGATCAGTACAGCTTTGATATCAAGCATGCGTCGTTCACCTTTACCGAGCCCCTGAGCGCGAAGAGCGCCTCGGCTCAGCTTGAAAATTACATGAGCGACAGGGAAGACCACGATGATTTCTTCACGAGCAAAAACAAGGACCTAACTGACGGCTCAAGGCTATATATGGCTCGTGATTCTTTCGGCAGAGCTCTGCTCCCGTATATGATCGACAGCTATGAGACAGCGAGCTTCAAGCGAACGGACTGCCCGGATCTCACAACGATCAAGGATGGCACCGACGTTGTCTACGAGATAGCAGAGCGCAACCTCTCCCGCGTTATTTCAACCGCTCCGTTTATGTACGCTCCGCTGAGGACCGGCGTTTTGACTGAAGGACTTGAAGACGGAGGAACGATTGAGCCTGTAGTTGAGAAGACGGGCTACGGAGTCAGGATCTACGGTGCGTTCCCTGAGGACGCCGACCTCGGCGACTGCAGGGTGTATATCCAGCTCGAGAAGAACGGCGAAAAGCTTGTGATTGAAGCGTTCCCGATTTATGAGTCGAAGCTTCTGGGCGGAGACGGAACGAAGGGCTACTCCGCCATCCTTTCAAAGGAGCTTGAGCTCTCCGGAGAGTACAGTATAACGGTGATTTCGGGAGGAACGGCTTACTCCTGTCCGAAAACTGAAATACGGTAAAAGGCTTTTAGCTCAAAAGAGCATAAAAGATAAAAATGATGAAAGAAGGATTAGAAATGAAGAAGTATCTAATGATAATCGTTTCGGTGCTACTGGTTTTAGCTCTCGTTGCAGGCTGCGCCGCCGAGACGCCCAAGCAGGAGGATGAGAAGGAGCCTACTCCCGAACCCACCCAGGATGAACCTGCGGGGTTCTATGTAGAGTATAACGGGCAGAAGCTCGCTCTCGGTATGAAGTTTGCCGACGTCAAGGATAAGCTCGGAGAGGAAGTCCGTCCCGAGGACGTTATAACTCCCTGCGATGAATCCGATCTCTACAGAGATGTTCTTCACCATTTTGAAGGACTCGATATAACTGAGAATAAAGACGGCGTTATTAAGGAGATGTCAACTGACAACGCTGATGAAGCGGCACCAAGCAGCGCCACTATAAACGGAAAGGTAAAGATAGGAGATACTCTTGAGTCCGCGGTTTCCGTCCTCGGAGAGAACGAGGACTATCCTCTTGCTGAGGATATGTTCGGACTTACCTATACCACGGACAGCACATGGGTAACGATTTTTGTTGACGAAACTAAGACTAACGTTACCGGCTTCTACTTTATGCCTTTTGGCGAAGGATGGTAATTAACTAAAAAGCTCAAAAAAGCCGCCCGCATCTGCGGACGGCTTTTCCGCGCCCTTCGAGTCCCAATTATGCAAATAAAGCCACCCCTTATCGGGATGGCTTTATTTGGCACGCCTGGAGGGACTCGAACCCCCGGTCTCGCGGTTCGTAGCCGCGCACTCTATCCAG
>CACXBO010000226.1 GCA_902765975.1 Oscillospiraceae bacterium | reverse complement strand
CGCGGATATTGCCGAAAGGCTCTCCTGCAGGGTTTTCTTTATTGAAAATGCGGACGAGCTTTCGATGAACGAACTGCGGGACTGCAAAACGGTCGGGATAACTGCCGGAGCCAGCACACCGGAGTGGATAATTAAGGAGGTAATCAGGAAAATGAGTGACGAGATCAAATCCACGGAGGCCGTGGAAAAAACCGAAGCGGAAGCTTCATTCGAGGAAATGCTTGAGCGTTCCATCAAAACTTTACATACGGGGGAGAAGGTTTCGGGCATTATCGCCTCGATCACCCAGACAGAAGTGTCTGTTGATCTCGGCACCAAGCAATCCGGTTATATACCCATTTCCGAACTCAGCGACGAGCCCAACTTCAACGTAAACGAGCATTTCAAAGTGGGCGACGAGATCGAAGCCTTCGTTACCCGCGTAAACGACGTTGAGGGCACCGTGGCCCTCTCCAAAAAGCGTCTCGACGCCAACAAGGCGTGGGAGACCATTTCAGAGGCGCGTAATGAGCGCGCTACTGTTGAGGGAACGGTTATTGAGGAGAACAAGGGCGGCATCGTCGTTCTCGTCAAGGGCGTTCGCGTGTTCGTACCCGCAAGCCTTTCCGGTCTTCCCAAGGACGCTCCCATGACCGAGCTCCTCAAGAAGAAGGTTAAGCTTCGCATCACAGAGGTCAACCAGCCCCGCCGCCGTGTAGTCGGCTCCATCCGCGCAGTGCAGTTTGAGGAGCGCCGCGCCAAGGCACAGGAGGTTTGGGACAATATCGAGGTCGGCAAGCACTACGACGGCGTTGTCAAGAGCCTCACAGCATACGGCGCATTCGTCGATATCGGCGGAGTTGACGGAATGGTCCACGTTTCCGAGCTGAGCTGGAACCGTATTCATCAGCCCAGTGAGGTCGTCAAGGTCGGCGATCCTCTCGACGTTTACGTTATTTCCTTCGACAAGGAAGCTCACAAGATATCCCTCGGTCACCGCGATCCCAACGCCAACCCCTGGAAGGTCTTCACAGATAAGTATTCCGAGGGCGACGTTGCAGAGGTCAAGATCGTTAAGCTTATGACCTTCGGCGCCTTTGCCGAGGTAGTTCCCGGAGTCGACGGGCTTATCCATATAAGCCAGATCGCAAATCGCCGCATCGGCAAGCCCGAAGAGGTCCTCTCCGAGGGACAGGTCGTTTCCGCGAAGATAACCGCTATCGACAACGAGAACAAGAAGGTTTCTCTTTCTATCCGCGCTCTCTCCGAGCCGGCAGCTCCCGCTCCCGCTGCTGAGGAGCCCGCAGAGGCAGAGGCGGATGACGGCGAGCCCGCTGTCGTTTACGATTCCGAGAATCCCCCCACTGCAGAGGAGCTCGAGGCCGTAGTCAAGGAGTAATCCGCAAATAATGACCAAGCACCGCTGATTATTCGGCGGTGCTTTTTTAAGCACGGCAGTTTACTTTCGACGCTCTGTCGGGTATAATTATAAAAAAGAAGTGTATTCTGATATTTTTCAGTTCGGAGGTCATAATTATGGCGCTGTTCAGGAAAAAAAGCATCCGCAAAACGCTTACTCCGTTTTGTACGGCGATAATCGCGGCTGCTGGTTCGTCTTCCCGCATGGGCGGCGAGGACAAGCTATTTTGCGAGCTGTGCGGGTGTCCCGTCATATTGAGAACGCTTCGCGCGTTCCAGAACTCTGAATATGTAGACGAGATGATCGTCGTAACCCGTGAGGAGAACATAGTTAAAATAGCAGACCTCTGCGCGGAAAACGGAATAGATAAAGCGACTAAGATCATAAAAGGCGGAGAGACGAGGCAGAAATCCGTTCTTCTCGGCGTTATCGAGGCGTCCGCCGAGGCGAGGCTCATAGCCGTTCACGACGGAGCGCGGCCTCTCGTGACGGAGAACGTCATTAAGGAAGCCGTAATAAAGGCGCTTAAGTACACAGCGGCAGCGCCTGCCATACCGTTAAAGGATACGGTCAAGGAGGTTAAGGGCGGGTTCGCCGCGGGAACACCGGACAGATCTAAGCTGCGCGCAGTTCAGACTCCGCAGTGCTTTGCCGCCGAGGTGCTGAGAGCGGCGCTTGAAAACGCTGAGAGAAAGGGCGTTCAGGTGACAGACGACGCTTCCGCGGTGGAGGCCATGGGCGGGAACGTGTTCCTGTCAGAGGGCTCGGAAGAGAATATTAAGATCACAACGCCCGTCGATCTGCTGCTTGCCGAGGCGATAATCAGGAGGAGAGAAGCGTGAGAATAGGGCATGGATACGACGTACACCGCTTCGCCGCACGCAGAAGACTTATCCTCTGCGGCGAGGAGATACCATACGAGCTTGGGCTTTTAGGTCATTCAGACGCGGACGTGGCAGTCCATGCGCTTATGGACGCCATACTCGGCGCTGCGTCTCTCGGCGATATCGGCAGGCTTTTTCCCGATAACGACCCGAAATACGAGGGCGCAGACAGCATGAAGCTGCTTGAAGCAGTCATGGAGCTGATCTCCGACAGGGGCTTTTCTGTATCGAACGCTGACGTTACGATAATAGCGCAGAAGCCGAAGCTTATGCCGTTTATAGAAAAGATGAAGAACAATCTCGCGCATAGCCTCAGGGTATCTTCGAACAGAGTGAACGTAAAAGCCACGACGGAGGAGGGCCT
>CACXBO010000225.1 GCA_902765975.1 Oscillospiraceae bacterium | reverse complement strand
TTTTTGCGGCGGCTCCGATAAAGCCCTTGAAAAGCGGGTGCGGTCTGTTCGGTCTGCTCTTGAATTCCGGATGAAACTGAACTCCGATGAAAAACGGGCTGTCCTGAAGCTCCACAGTTTCAACGAGTCTGTTATCGGGAGAAACTCCGCTTATTACGAGTCCGTGCTCTGTCAGCCGGGCCCTGTATTCGTTGTTGAATTCGTATCTGTGCCTGTGTCTTTCGCTTATCATAAGCTCGCCGTAGCATTTCTCCATACCGGTCCCGGGCTTTATCGCACAAGGGTATGCTCCTAATCTGAGCGTGCCGCCTTTATCTATATCGTCGCTCTGTCCCGGCATAAAGTCAATAACCTTGTTCATGCACTGCTCGTCGAACTCGCCTGAGTTCGCGTCCCTTATGTCCGCAACGTTTCTCGCAAATTCGATAACGGCTATCTGCATCCCGAGGCATATTCCGAGATAAGGCAGTTTACGCTCTCTCGCGTATTTTGCCGCAAGAATCATCCCCTCTATTCCCCTCATACCGAATCCGCCGGGAACGAGAATGCCGTCCAGATCGGAAAGCATACTGTCAACATTCTCCTCAGTTATTTTCTCGGAGTCTATCCAGTGGATATTGATATGCACGTTATGATAAAATCCCGCATGGTGCAGAGCCTCTGCGACTGACAGATATGCGTCGTGAAGACCGACGTATTTGCCCACGAGACCTATCTCGACGCAGTGAGTCCGTGCTCTTCGGATGCTTTCTACCATCTCAGACCATTCAGTGAGATCCGGCTCCGGAACCTTCAGCCCCAGTTCACGGCAAACAACCTCTGAAAAATGCGACTTTTCCAGCATAAGCGGCGCCTCGTAAAGAATCGGTAAAGTAACGTTTTCTATTACGCAGTCAGGCTTTACGTTACAAAACAGAGATATCTTTTGAAATATCGAGTCCTCAAGCGGCTCGTCGCAGCGCAGAACGATGATATTCGGGTTTATCCCCATTCCCTGGAGTTCCTTTACCGAGTGCTGAGTTGGTTTGGATTTATGCTCGTCAGAGCCGCGAAGATAAGGGACGAGGGTAACGTGTATGAAGAGACTGTTCTCTCTTCCTACCTCAAGGGAAATCTGACGCACAGCCTCAATAAACGGCTGTGATTCGATATCGCCTATCGTGCCGCCTATTTCAGTTATTACGACGTCTGCTCCGGTCTTTTTCCCGACTCTGTATACAAAGTCCTTTATCTCGTTCGTTATATGCGGAATAACCTGTACGGTTGAGCCGAGATACTCCCCTCTGCGCTCCTTATTAAGCACGTTCCAGTAGACCTTTCCCGTAGTCAGATTAGAGTATTTGTTCAGATCCTCATCAATAAACCTCTCGTAATGTCCCAAATCGAGGTCTGTCTCCGCTCCGTCCTCCGTCACGTAGACCTCTCCGTGCTGATACGGACTCATCGTTCCGGGATCGACGTTGATATAAGGATCGAGCTTCTGTGCGGCGACCTTGAGTCCGCGCGCTTTCAAAAGCCGTCCGAGCGATGCAGCCGTTATACCTTTGCCGAGTCCAGAAACGACTCCTCCGGTAACGAAAATATACTTTGTCATCTGAGATCACACCTCATTTTCCGCTCGCTCCGTAGTTTGACAGGACTCTTGCAGACGGGTCGTTAACGTCGCAGCCCTTCCATTTCCTGTTCGGCATCCAGAAATCAACGATCATTTCCGACTGGCCAGGATAATGCTTTTCAAAAATCTCTCTGTAGAGCAGTGACTCTTTTGTAAACGGCTGAGCGTGAGAGTATTTTACCCGTTTTTCCTCGTACTCTCTGTCTGAATACTGCTTTTCAGCATAGGCTTTCAAATAATCGACCATCGAATGCCCGACCGCATCGGAAAACGCCGCTTTCTCACGCCACAGGATCGAATCAGGAAGATAATCCAATCCTTCAAAGGCATGGCGAAGCAGGTACTTTCCCTTTCCGTATCTGTTTATCTTCAGCTCCGGCTCAAGGCTCATAACGTACTTCACAAAATCAAGATCGCCGAACGGCACTCTCGCCTCAAGCGAATTGACCGATATGCACCTGTCTGCGCGAAGAACGTCGTACATATGCAGCTCTCTCACTCTTTTCTCGGCTTCCTTCTGGAACTCATCCGCAGAGGGAGCGAAGTCCGTATACTTATATCCGAAAAGCTCGTCGGATATCTCGCCTGTGAGAATTACGCGGACGTCCGTTTTCTCATGAACTGCCTTACAGACGAGGTACATACCCATACTTGCCCTTACGGTCGTTATATCGTAGGTCCCGAGCAACCTTATCACGTCGTCCAGAGAAGAGATAACCTCGTCAGGCGTCATATAGACCTCGGTATGACGGCTTCCGATGTAGTCCGCAACCTGCCTCGCGTATTTCAGATCTATAGCGTCTTCGCTCATTCCTATAGCAAAGGTCTCTATCGGCTTATCGCACTCTCTCGCCGCTATCGCGCATACGAGAGATGAGTCAAGGCCGCCGGAAAGCAGAAATCCCACCTTTGCATCGGATACGAGGCGTTTTTTTACTCCAGCGATGAGCTTTTCACGGATATTTACACAGGCTGTCTCAAGACCGTCTTCGCACACCTTGTCGACCGAGGCAATATCACGGTAGCATATAAACTCGCCGTTTTTATAGTAGTGTCCCGGCGGAAACGGCATTATCCTATCCGCGAGACCTACGAGGTTTTTTGCCTCGCTCGCAAAAATGACAGTTCCTTCCCTGTCATACCCGTAATACAGCGGACGGATACCGATGGGATCGCGCGCAGCAATATACTCCCTCGTTCTACCGTCGAATATTATCATTGCAAATTCCGCATCGAGCTTTGAGAACATATCGGTCCCATATTCAAAATACATCGGGAGTATAATCTCGCAGTCGCTGTCCGACCCGAAAGTATATCCCTTCATCTTCAGCTTTTCGCGCTCCTTCTCGAAGCCATACAGCTCGCCGTTGCAAACCACCCAGCTTCCGTCAAGCTCAAAGGGCTGCATTCCTGAAGGTGTCAGACCCATGATCGCGAGCCTGTGGAAGCCGAGGACTCCTTCTCCCGTGTCTATTATCCTCGTGTCGTCCGGACCGCGTGATTTTGTCGCATAAAACCCCTTTTCAAACAGCTCGCCGTCTGTTACGCTTCCGCAATAGCCTATTATTGAACACATATCAATCATCCCTCTTCAGCGTCGGACTTCTCCGATAAATCAGAGAAGTCCGACGCTTATTATTTGACTTATTCGACGTCCTGAAGGGCCTCGTAACCCTCTTCGCCTGTTCTGACCTTTACAACGTTCTCAACGTCGTAAACAAATATCTTTCCGTCTCCGATATGTCCGGTATAAAGCACCTTCTTGGCCGTCTCGATCACATCCCGCACCGGTATCGCCGATACGACGATGTCGACCTGTACCTTCGGTCTGAGGTCCGTCTCGACCGGTACGCCGCGATAAAATTCCGTATGTCCCTTCTGCATTCCGTAGCCCATCACGTGGGAGACCGTCATGCCTGTTATTCCGAGCCTGCTCATCGCATCCTTGAGAGCGAAAAGCTTCTCCTCCTTGAAGACTATCTCGACCTTTGTAAACTTGTGTCCGTCAAAGGTCGGCTCACGCTTTACCGTAACGGCCTCTGCAACAGGTGTTGTTCCGGTCACTGCGACTATCTGCTCGCCGGAGCCGAATTCCGAATACTTATCGACGGCGGGCATAAAGTCGGCATATGCGCTTGGAAGACCGTGCTCGCTAATATCAAGTCCGGAGATCTCGTCTGCCGCGTCGGCTCTGAGGAATTTGAGCTTTTTAAGGAGCTTAAAGAACAGGAACATCGTTACCGACGCCCATGCAGCGACTGACACGAAGCCTAAAAGCTGAAGTCCGAGCTGCTTGAAATCGCCGGTGTAAAGAAGTCCGCGAAGTCCTGCGGGAGCATCCGGATTTGCAAAGAGTCCGACGGCTATCGTACCCCAGATACCGTTTGCACAGTGTACGCCAACTGCTCCAACCGGGTCGTCAATATGCAACTTGAGGTCGAGACCCTCGACTACAACAACGACGAGTATGCCTGAGACAAGTCCTACAGCTCCGGCACCGAGGGCGTCAAAAGCGTCGCAGCCCGCCGTAACGGCGACGAGGCCTGCAAGAGAAGCGTTCAAACACATTGAAACGTCCGGTTTCCCGTTCTTGATCCACGTATACAGGAGAGTCGTGCAGGTAGCCACCGAGGGAGCTATAGTTGTCGTCAGAAAGATCGAAGCAAGCTCCGTCGGAGAAGTTGCAGCCGCTCCGTTGAAGCCGTACCAGCCGAGCCAGAGAATGAAAACGCCGAGAGCACCAAGAGGGATTGAGTGACCGGGTATCGCATTTACTTTTACTACCTTGCCCATCTTATCCTTTACGTACTTTCCTATACGCGGTCCGAGAACGGCAGCGCCTATCAGTGCTGCAATACCTCCGACCATATGTATGGCACACGAGCCGGCGTAATCGTGAAATCCGAGTTTGCTGAGCCAGCCGCCGCCCCATATCCAATGCGCCTCGATCGGATAGACAACAAGGCTTATGACCGCGGAATAAACGCAGTAGGCGGAAAATTTCGTTCTCTCTGCCATTGACCCCGAAACTATCGTCGCGGTCGTGGCGCAGAATACGAGGTTGAACACGAAATAGCTCGCATCCGTAAAGCCGTCTGCCGGAGATTCGATAAACTGCTTGAAATGCGTGAAAAGATCAAGATTCGGCTTTCCGACAAGACCGAAAAGCGCGTCCTCGCCCATCATCAGCGTATAGCCGAGGATAGAAAAGACCACCGTGCCGATACAGAAATCCATCAGGTTCTTCATTATGATATTACCCGCGTTTTTCGCTCTCGTGAAGCCTGTCTCCACCATCGCAAAGCCCGCCTGCATCCAGAAAACCAATGCGGCGCCAATCAAAAACCAGAATTCCACAGACATAAAAATTACCTCCTGTTTTGTCGTTTCAAATAAATCATTTTACGCTGAATAAAATATCTCCGTAAGTCGGGAACGGCCAATAGCTCTTTGCTGTCAGCAACTCCGCTCTGTCGCAGGGTATACGAAGCTCGCTCATTTTCGGAAGAACAGTATCGCGGATGAGCTCGGATTCTTCAATAATATCGCCCGCATCCTTGAGATCGCAGACCGCTTTTTCCAGCTCGTCGGTCTTATGCGTAATGCTGTCGGTAAGCTCGGAAAGCTTTTTCACAAGCTCGGTCTCATAACAGCACTCGAGCTCGGGGAACATCTTCTTTTTACTGTAGGCCTCTTCCGACAGGTCGGACGTAAAGCGCGTTATAGCGGGAGCTATCCGCTTATGCACCATATTTATCATTGTGTTCGCCTCGATGAGAACGGTCTTGCAGTAATTCTCAAGCATGATATCGCGCCTTGACTTCAGCTCGTCTTCTGTGAAAACGCCGAGAGACGTGAGCATTTTGACGTTCTTCTCATCAAGCAGATGCGGCATACAGTCAGCCGTCGTCCTGTAGTTTAGCAGACCGCGCTTTTCCGTCGCCTCCTTTATCCAGGCGTCGTCGTATCCGTTTCCGTTGAATATTATGCGTTTGTGATCCTTTATCGTCTTTTTTATCATCTCGTGCAGAGCGGTTTCAAAGTCGTCTGCATTCTCAAGACGATCGGCATAGATTCTCAGGGACTCTGCGAC
Organism: Oscillospiraceae bacterium; assembly: GCA_902765975.1. GTDB lineage: Bacteria > Bacillota > Clostridia > Oscillospirales > Oscillospiraceae > RUG626. The sequence goes on along the minus strand of CACXBO010000225.1, from coordinate 9,078 downwards.
AGCGCTGTTAAGCATTATATTGGCGCAGGCTATGCTGTTTGATGAGCCAAGCATACGGAACTCGAACTTGTTTCCGGTGAACGCAAAGGGCGACGTCCTGTTTCTGTCGGTTGTATCGCGATTGAATTTCGGAAGCACGTCGGCTCCGAGCCGCATCTGCATCTTCTCTGTTCCGTTATACGGAGTATCTGTCTCTATAGCGTGCAGCACGGCGTTAAGCTCGTCGCCGAGGAATATCGAAATTACTGCCGGAGGCGCTTCGTTCGCTCCGAGCCTGTGATCGTTGCCCGCAGTTGCGACCGATATTCTCAGAAGGTCCTGATAATCGTCCACCGCCTTGATCACCGCGCATAGGAATAGCAGGAACTGAGCATTCTCGTAGGGCGTATCTCCCGGCGAAAGAAGATTCTGACCGTTATCCGTCGCGATTGACCAGTTGTTGTGCTTTCCGCTTCCGTTCACTCCCGCAAAGGGCTTCTCATGGAGCAGGCACACAAGTCCGTGCTTAGCTGCGACCTTCTGCATTATCTCCATCATAAGCTGGTTATGGTCCGTCGCCACGTTCGTAGTCGAATAGATCGGGGCAAGCTCATGCTGCGCGGGTGCGACTTCATTATGCTCCGTTTTGGCGAGGATGCCGAGCTTCCACAGCTCGTCGTTCAGATCCTCCATAAAAGCGGCGACTCCGGGCTTAATGACTCCGAAATAGTGATCGTCAAGCTCCTGTCCCTTCGGCGGCTTTGCTCCGAAAAGAGTACGGCCGGTAAATCTGAGGTCTGGGCGCTGGTCGTACATCTCCTTTGTAATAAGAAAATATTCCTGCTCCGGACCTACAGAAGATACGACTCTTTTTGCCTTGTCGTTTCCAAACAGGCGAAGGATACGGAGAGCTTCCCTGCTGAGAGCCTCCATCGAACGCAAGAGCGGCGTCTTCTTGTCGAGTGCGTGGCCGCCGTAAGAGCAGAACGCCGTTGGTATGCAGAGCGTCTTGCCCTTTATAAAGGCGTAGGAGGTCGGATCCCATGCTGTATATCCTCTTGCCTCGAAAGTCGCTCTAAGTCCGCCGGATGGGAACGAGGAGGCGTCCGGCTCACCTTTTATAAGCTCCTTGCCGTTAAACTCCATAATCACGCTGCCGTCCGGAGCCGGAGAAATGAAGCTGTCGTGCTTCTCTGCGGTGATTCCCGTCAGCGGCTGGAACCAGTGTGTGAAGTGAGTGGCTCCCTTTGATACTGCCCAGTTCTTCATTGCCTCCGCAACTGCGTTCGCAACTCCGATATCCAGCTCCTTGCCCTCATCTATCGTCTTTCTGAGCGAAGCATAAACGTCTGCAGACAGATTTGCGCGCATAACGCGATCGTCAAAGACCTGGCTTCCGAAATAATCAGATACTGTGCTCATGTTTCTATCTCCTTTTATTGTATTAAATAAGAAAAGGCAGTGGCTCCTTCTGCTTAAAAACAAAAGACGCCATTGCCTTTTTTATTCTTTATCGTACCCGTGCTACGCACATTATAAATGAAGAAAGGACGCCTTCGAGTTCGTGAACTCAAAGACGCCCTTGCCTTTACGTCGGCGATTATACACCCGCAGCAAACAGGATGTCAAGCAGCAAGTTGCAAGTTTTTGCAAAACGGTCTTGCATATTTTTAAGTGAAATAGCCAAAAATCGCCTTATTGCTTGACAATATGAAAGCGTAGATTTATAATCCATTCAAATGGGCAAAGGCGTTCATTTTCGTACAGGCATATCTGTACGAAAACGGACGCCTTTTCTTTTATTCTTCCGAAGGGAATTGATAACTATGAGTATTGAGGGTCAGGTGCGCATACCGTCTGGCTGCGCTATTGCAGCCGTTATATCAAAAGACGGCAAAAAAATGACCGGCGATCTGATAACCGGCGCCATGAAGCCCATGCACGACAGGAGCAACGGTCTCGGAGGCGGATTTGCCGGATACGGGATATATCCGGATTATAAGGATTTCTATGCGCTTCACTTATTTTTTGACTCTCGCGCCACGAGAAAGGAATGCGAAGCGTTCCTTAAAGATTATTTTGAGATAGTGCATTCCGAGAGGATACCGACGAGAAAGATGCCGGAGATAAAAAACGAGCCGATCATCTGGAGATATTTCGTTGCTCCCCTGCAGTCCGTGCTCGCAAGCCTTCAGCTCGATGAAAAGGCTTTTGTCGCGCGTACCGTAATGAAGATCAACCGCGAAATGGACGGAGCTTACGTTTTTTCGAGCGGGAAGAATATGGGCTCCTTCAAGGCCGTCGGCTTTCCGGAGGACGTCGGAGTTTTCTACAGACTCGAGGAATACGAGGGCTATTCCTGGACGGCTCACGGGCGATATCCGACGAACACGCCCGGCTGGTGGGGCGGCGCTCACCCTTTCACGCTGCTTGACTTCTCGGTTGTACATAACGGAGAGATCTCGTCCTACGACGCAAACAGGCGCTTTATAGAGATGTTCGATTATAAATGCACTCTTCAGACTGATACGGAGGTTATCACTTATATCCTTGACTATCTTATCAGAGTCCAGGGACTCACACTTCGGGAAGCTGCAAACGTGATAGCCGCCCCCTTTTGGAGCACGATAGAGGGCGAAAAAAACGATGAGACGCGAAAAAGACTCGCATATCTGCGCACAGTATTTCCGAGTTTGCTCATAACTGGTCCCTTCTCCATCGTGCTCGGCTACACCGGGGGACTTATGGCGCTTAACGACCGTCTGAAGCTTCGATCTATGGTAGTCGGCGATAAGGGCGACAGGGTGTTCATTGCAAGCGAGGAGGCGGCTATCCGTACTATGGAGCCTGACGCGGAACACATATGGTCGCCGGGTGGAGGAGAGCCCGTAATAATCAACGTGAAAGAAGGCGCTTATTGATGGGTGTGGATTTCATATATCCGGAATTTGAAGTGATTAGGAATGAATCGCGCTGTATCGCCTGCAGGGTCTGCGAGAGACAATGCGCAAACGAGGTTCACCGCTTCAGCGCGGAACGCGGAGCAATGATAAGCGACGAGACGAAATGCGTAAACTGCCAGCGCTGTGTTTCTCTCTGTCCTACGAGAGCATTGAAAATCGTCAAAAGCGACTGCACCCTCCGCGAAAATGCGAACTGGCAGAACGACACGATCAGGGAGATCTACAAGCAGGCGTCGAGCGGCGGAGTCCTGCTTTCCTCAATGGGCAATCCAAAGCCGCTTCCGGTCTACTGGGACAAGATACTGATAAACGCATCTCAGGTCACGAATCCTCCTATTGATCCGCTACGAGAGCCGATGGAGACGCGGGTCTCGCTCGGCAAAAAGCCGGAAAAAATAAAGCGCGATGCGGAAGGGCGCTTAATATGCGACCTTCCTCCTCAGATCAAGCTCGCAATGCCCGTTATGTTCTCAGCGATGAGCTACGGCTCGATAAGCTACAACGCCCACGCATCTCTTGCAAGAGCGGCTACTGAGCTTGGAATACTCTACAACACCGGAGAGGGCGGACTTCACGAGGATTTCTATAAGTATGGGCAAAACACCGTAGTACAGGTCGCAAGCGGGCGGTTTGGAGTCCACGAGGATTATCTTGAGGCCGGCGCTGCAATAGAGATTAAAATGGGACAGGGCGCAAAGCCCGGTATCGGCGGGCATCTTCCCGGCGCAAAAATCGTCGGCGACGTTTCAAAAACGCGAATGATACCCGAAGGCTCAGACGCGATATCTCCCGCTCCGCATCACGATATTTATTCCATTGAGGATTTAAGGCAGCTCGTTTACTCGCTCAAGGAGGCGACCGAATACCGAAAGCCCGTTATCGTCAAGGTTGCTGCCGTACATAACATCGCCGCTATTGCAAGCGGCATAGCACGAAGCGGAGCCGACATTATCGCGATTGACGGCTTCCGAGGAGGCACAGGCGCCGCCCCTACCCGCATTAGAGACAACGTCGGCATACCGGTCGAGCTGGCTTTAGCGGCAGTCGATCAGAGGCTGAGGGACGAAGGGATACGCAATAACGTATCACTCGTCGTTGGCGGCTCGATTCGCAGCGCTTCAGACGTAGTGAAGGCTGTCGCTCTCGGGGCTGACGCCTGCTATATCGCTACAGCCGCTCTCCTTGCGCTCGGCTGTCACCTTTGCCGCACCTGTCAAACGGGTAAATGCAACTGGGGCATAGCGACTCAGCGTCCAGACCTCGTTAAAAGACTAAATCCTGATATTGGAAGCAGAAGGCTTGTCAATCTGATGACAGCCTGGCGAAATGAGATAATGGAGCTTATGGGCGGAATGGGAATCAACTCGATCGAGGCGCTGAAAGGAAACAGACTCATGCTTCGCGGCGTCGGACTAAACGAAACTGAGTTAAGGATTCTGGGCATAGCCCATGCAGGAGAATGATACTATGAAAAGAGTATACGTTAACGAAGAATGGTGCCTCGGCTGCCATCTCTGCGAATATAACTGCGCTTTTGCGAACTCCGGGCTATCGGACATGGTGCTTGCGCTGAAGGGAAAGCCCATTTTCCCGCGTATCCACATTGAGAGCGGCGACAAAATATCTTACGCCGTATCATGCAGGCATTGCGAGGATCCTCTTTGCGTCAAAAGCTGCATTGCCGGCGCACTTTCAAAGGACTGCGGCGTTATAAAGATCGACAGGAACAAATGCGTAGGCTGCTTCACCTGCGTTCTCGTTTGCCCCTTCGGGGCGCTGACTCCGAGCGAAAGCGGCATAATGCAGAAGTGCGAGCTGTGCCTGCAGAACGCCTGCGGAGAACCGGCATGCGTAAAGGGCTGTCCGAACAGAGCTATCGTCTATGAGGAACGGGGTGTGGCTGAATGAAGGAATACTTAATTATCGGAAACGGAACGGCCGCCTGCGGCTGTATCGAGGGAATCAGGAGCGTTGACAGCTCCGGAAGAATCACCGTTGTTTCCGCAGAGGAGCACGAAGTTTACTGCCGTCCTCTTATCTCATATTATCTTGAGGGGAAAACAGATCTATCCCGTATGCAGTACCGTGGCGACGATTTCTATGAAAAGAATAACTGCAGCGTTCTCTTCGGACGACGCGCCGTAGAGCTTCTACCGGACAAGAAGCAGATCGTGCTTGATAACGGAGATACGCTTCCCTACTCCGAGCTATGTCTTGCAACCGGCTCTTCGCCGTTTGTCCCGCCCTTTGAGGGCTTGGAGACCGTTGAAAAAAAGTTCCCGTTTATGACGCTTGACGACGCGCTTTCTTTGGAGCAGGCAATAAGCAAAGACAGCCGCGTGCTTATAATTGGCGCGGGGCTTATAGGATTAAAATGCGCCGAGGGTATAAGCGAGCGGGTTGCAAGCGTTACAGTTTGCGATCTTGCTGATAGAGTTCTGTCCAGTATTCTTGATTCAGAATGTGCCTCAATGATGCAGCACCATCTTGAAAAGCACGGGATAAGCTTCCGGTTGAGCGACAGCGCGGCAAAATTTGAAAAAAACAGGGCGTTTATGAAGAGCGGAGCAGTCGTTGAATTTGACGTTCTCGTGCTCGCTGTCGGAGTACGTGCAAACGTTTCTCTTATTAAGGAGATAGGCGGGAAAGTAAACCGCGGCGTCGCGGTCGACTCGGCTATGAAAACCTCAGTGCCTCATATTTTTGCTGCAGGAGACTGCGCTGAAGTTTACGATATCTCAGCTGGTATGAGCAGAGTTCTCGCCATACTCCCAAATGCGTATATCGGAGGGTATACAGCCGGAGCTAATATGGCGGGAGGCAAAGCTGTTTTTGACAATGCCATACCAATGAACTCCATCGGCTTCTACGGGCTTCACGCTATGACGGCAGGCTCCTACGAGGGTGAGCTTTACGAGGAAAAAACCGAAAACTCCATAAAAAGGCTGTTTGTAAAGGATGATCTCATTAAAGGCTTTATCCTTATAGGCTGCGACGAACGGGCAGGCATCTATACTTCAATGATACGAAATAAAACTCCGGTATCCTCGGTCGATTTCGAGGCTCTGAAAAAGGCTGCAACGACGACCGCTTTTTCTCCTGATTTGCGTAGAAAAATGTTTGGAGGTGTGGTATAATGACAATCGTCAATGCTGTTGGTCTCGATCACAAGGAGCTTAACGAGGCAATTAGAGGTTCAGAAGGACCGTGCCGGATAGTATCCTGCTGCGGTCAACGCTTTATTGCGGCAGGCGCCTCCGGACAGGACGTAACGATAACCGGAATCCCCGGGAACGCTCTCGGCGCTTACCTTAACGGCGGAAAGCTGACAGTGCTTGGAAACGCTCAGGACGCAGTCGGCGATACTATGAACGAGGGCACGATAATTATCCACGGCAATATAGGCGACGCCGCAGGCTACGCCATGCGCGGCGGAAAAATATTCGTGCGCGGCAACGCAGGCTATCGCGCCGGGATCCATATGAAGGCATACAGGGATAAGATCCCGCTTATGATTATAGGCGGCAAGGCCGGAAGCTTTCTCGGCGAATATCAGGCAGGCGGAATAATAATAGTTCTCAATCTTGACGCTCCGACCGAAAGAAGCGTCGGATTCTTCCCATGCACAGGTATGCACGGCGGCAAAATGTTTCTCCGTTCGGTCTGCGAGGACGTCGCATTCCCCGAACAGGTCACCGCCCGTCCTGCTTCGGAAGATGATTTGCGTGAGCTGCGCGGATATATCTCGGAATACTGTCGGCTCTTTGACCTTGACTGTGATTCTGTGCTTTCCTCCCCTTTCACAGTTGTTACTCCGGACAGCAGCAATCCATACAGGCAAATGTACGTGGCAAATTGACGATTACAGGAGGCTATTTATGAATTATTCAAAGGATGAGGTCATTCAATACGCCCGGGAAGAGGACGTAAAATTCATTCGTCTGACCTTTTGCGATGTTTTCGGCAAGCAGAAGAATATCGCAATTATGCCGGACGAGCTGCCTCGCGCCTTTGAACACGGTATCGCGTTCGACGCTTCGGCAATAAAAGGGTTTGGCGACGAGGTGCACAGCGATCTGCTGCTCCACCCTGAGCCTGAAACTCTTATGCCTCTTCCATGGAGACCGGAGCACGGTAGGGTCGTACAGATGTTCTCTTCGATAACCCGCCCAAACGGTACGCCGTTTGAATGCGACACTCGTTCTCTTCTGAAGAACGCAGTCCGTGACGCAAGCAAGGCGGGATACGTATTCACATTCGGAGCCGAGCAGGAATTTTATCTTTTCAAATCCGATGAAAACGGAAACCCGACTAAAATCCCCTGCGACGAGGCCGGATATATGGATATCGCACCGGAGGACCGCGGCGAAAACGTCCGCCGCGAAATATGCCTGACTCTTGAGCAGATGGGAATCCGACCGGAAAGCTCTCACCATGAGGAGGGGCCGGGACAGAACGAGATCGATTTTCGTTATTCCGACGCCCTCATCGCCGCAGACAACGCAATGACCTTCCAGCGCGTTGTAAAAGCAGTCGCTCATAGAAGCGGGCTTTTTGCGGACTTCTCTCCCAAGCCGTTAGATTATGCTCCCGGAAACGGTTTTCATATCAATATGTCTCTAAGCCCGTTCAATAACGGAGCAGTTTTCTCTCATATGATAGCAGGTATCCTCCGCAGCGCATCCGCTATGACGGTTTTTTTGAATCCCTGCGAGGACTCGTATAAAAGGCTCGGCGGCAACAAGGCTCCGAAGTACGTCTCCTGGTCGCATGAAAACCGTTCGCAGCTTATCCGTATTCCGGCCGCATTCGGGGAATACCGCCGGGCAGAGCTTCGTTCTGCCGATCCGACCGCAAATCCATACCTTGCCTTCTCTCTGATGATTTACGCCGGACTTGACGGTATACGGAACATGTTTCCTTTGGTCGAGCCCTCGGATACTAATCTGTATACTGCGGCGCCGGATGTTCTCGAGCTTTTTGAAACGCTTCCCTCAAGCCTTGAGGAAGCGAGAGCCCTCGCCTCATCCAGCGAGTTCATCAGAGAGCATATTCCACCAGAAATACTGTCGATTTACTGCGGAAGCTAAGCTCCGCAAAAGGAAGGATCCTATATGAGCTTGAAAGAACGGGCTTACAGCGTTCTCGTCGTTTCTGCGGCCGAAAAACTGAATAGCGCTCTTTCAGAGCTTATGGCGGAGGCTAACTGTCTGCCCGCAAAGATAGTCTCAAGCGTCAGCGCGGGAAAACGTGCATGGAACGAGAGGCTTTACGATCTTGTGATAATAAACTGCCCGCTCCCAGACGAGTCAGGCACCAGGTTTGCTATCGACGTAGGCGAGTCTAAAGGAACGGTAGTGCTGCTTTTCGTCCCCTCCGAGCTTCATGAGGAGATACGGGATAAGGTCGTTGATCACGGGATTTTTACCCTCTCAAAGCCGCTCTCCCGCCCTCTCGTCTCACTCTCTTTAGACTGGATGGAAACCTCAAGGGAAATGCTTAGAAGGCTGGAAAAAAAGACACTCTCCGTTGAAGAAAAAATGCAGGAGATAAGAGTCGTAAACCGTGCGAAGTGGCTTCTCATCTCCGAGCTGAATATGGACGAGCCTCAGGCTCACCGTTATATCGAGAAGCAGGCTATGGACCGCTGCGTCTCAAAGAGAGAGGTTGCAGAGGAGATAATAAAGACATATTCATAGACGTTGTTTTTTCGTAAAAATCGAATCCTTCCGTGCAGGAGGAATATATTACACATAATACCTGGAGCCGCTCATGCTGACGATTCAGCAGGCGGCTCCCGTTGTATTCAGTTCAGATAACCGGCTCTTGCTTTAACGCCGAAGCGGGCCTCGAGCAGGTGCAGCTGCTCGTCTGTAATGGTGTTCACCAATGGTAAGTGAGCGATCTTTAAGTATATCTCCGCCGCCTTCTCGGCGGTCTCGATCAGCCCGTATGTCTCGTCCATATCGCGCCCCGCGCCGTAAATTCCGTGCTGAGCCCAGACGACGAGTCGGGCGGTCTTCATCTTTTCCGCAGTCGCCTCCCCTATCTCGTTTGTGCCGCAGAGCATCCACGGCAGCACGTTCACTCCGTCAGGGAATACTAGGATGCACTCTGTGCACATCTGCCAGAGGGC
>CACXBO010000224.1 GCA_902765975.1 Oscillospiraceae bacterium | reverse complement strand
TGAATGAGAGCTTCACCTATGATATCGGAGGCTTTTTCGTCTGTACCTTCGAGCGCCCGGAGGAGATCGACTGGAACGAGGTACTGTATAACGGAGCGGGAATATCGCTCGGCGAGCTTCCGCAGGACGTTCGGGAGAGATACGAGAATCAGTACGGCGAGATATTTACGGACGTCGTGGCGGTGAAGTCTGAGGATTTAGAGAGTTTTGTCCTCAGCAAGACAGGGCTTCCATACGAGTACGCTCGCAAAAAGCTCATGTGGTATCTCGACTATGAGTCCGGGATATATGTCTTCCAGCACGGCGACACTAATCTTATACCGATACAGTTCACCGGGGGTACAGTCGCGGGCGACACCTACACGCTATACTATCAGGGCATTGACGTCGACCACCATTATTCCGAGAAGCCTTACGCCATGACGGCGATGATCAGAGACGGAGATTGGAGATTCATTTCCAACCTGCCCGCCGACGGCACTGCGTCGAAAACGCTTTTGAATATCAGCTTTTACGAGACACGCGAGGCTGCGGAGAGCGAAGTGCCCGAGACGTTTTATGAGACGGAGTTTCTCGATTCAGAGGAGCCGTCCGGAATCTGCTGGGCCGTCATAACGGCGCAGGAGGACAACGTGCGCTTTATCGTAGACAGAGCGGTGTGGGATAACGATCTTGAGTATTACCTCGCAACGTTATACGGCTTCAACCTCCCGACTGAAAATCTCACGAGCGGCGTCCTTAACAAGGGCGAAAGCGCCGCGATACTCGTAAATAACCCATGGTATCCGACGATAAGGCTATCTGCTTCCATGGAGAACTATTTCGGTGAGTACTGGTTCGGAGAGAGCGGAGTGCAGCACGTTCCACTTGAGGCGGGGGCTTATGTTATCGGCAGCATCTCCAACCCGGAGCCTGCGGACGAGGCGGAGCTGGTGGACTTCCTCGAGGACGGTATGTGGATTTACTGCGACGGTGATACGGGCGAGGCTCTCGCCGCGGTGCAGTTCAAGGATTACCGCACTATGGAGATAATAACCGAGGAGTCGACCGTACCGTTCTATCTCAATTATGACCGCTATATGGCGGAGGAGGACGAAACACCGGATATTATCGCTCTTGCGGCGCGGGGCTACACTGAGGATGACAGCGTGTGGGACTGCCTTCCGAAAGGCTTTGGAAGCAAGAACATGGGAGACTACGCGATAAGCATCCTCCAGCTTGACGGCGAGCAGCTTCTGAGGCTCTCGCAGGCGAACAACGGCGACGGCGCTCTGAGTTACGTATTCCCCGGCGGCGAGGGAAAATACTCCTTCACGCTTATTCGTTTCAAGGGGACCGAAATTTTTGAAAATCAGGGATAAAGAAGGGAGAATTAGAAATGGGACTTTTTGATAAGAAATTCTGCGGCGTATGCGGCGGCAAGATCGGCCTATTCGGCAACAGAAAGCTTGAGGACGGCAACCTCTGCAAGGACTGCGCTGCAAAGCTTTCGCCCTGGTTTTCAGAGCGCAGGCACAGCACTCTTGATGAAATAAAGGCTCAGCTTGCCTACCGCGAAGAGAACAAGGCTGCGGTCGCAGCCTTCCACACCACTCGCAGTCTCGGCAGATACTATAAGGTTTATCTCGACGAGGACGCGAGAAAGTTTATGGTCTCCTCAGCATCAAATCTCTCGCAGGCCAATCCCGATGTTCTCAGCTATTCTCAGGTGACAGGCTGCGACCTCGATATAGAGGAGGACAGGGACGAAATAAAGCGTCAGGACGCTAACGGCAATTCCGTGAGCTATAATCCGCCGCGCTATGAGTATTCCTATGATTTCTATATTACTATCAGAGTCAATCATCCGTACTTCGACGATATGCGCTTCAAGCTCAACACCTCCAGAGTTGAGACAGGCGAGCGTCCGATGGGAGCCGGCGGGCAGTCAAACTGGAACTTTAAGCAGCGCGGCGTACTGTTCGGAGGCGCAGGCATGGGTGTGAACGACTATCATGAATTCGTACAGATGGGCAACGAGATAAAGGAGGCTCTTACTCAGGCAAGACAGACCGTGCGCGACGAGGTCATAGCCCAGGCCGCGCCCAAAAAGGCGGTGACCTGTCCGTGGTGCGGAGCCACCACCTTCCCGGACGCATCCGGCTGCTGCGAATACTGCGGAGGCGCGGTTAACGCGTAAACTGTTTACACAATTCAGGCAACGATCCGGCGCAGGTCGCCGGATCGTTATTATTTGAAAAAAGAAACAGCCCCGTCCTATTGGACAGGGCTGTAAAAAGGACTGAAACTGAATTACTCAGCGTGGTCAACGGAGTACATGTGCTCAATGAGCTCCACGACCTTGTTGGAATAACCCCACTCGTTGTCGTACCAGGAGACTACCTTTACGAAGGTATCGGTAAGGTAAACGCCGGCATTTGCGTCGAAGATGGAGGTGCGGGCGTCGCCGAGGAAGTCGGAAGAAACGACTGCGTCCTCAGTGTAGCCGAGGATACCCTTGAGCTCGCCTTCGGAAGCGGCCTTCATAGCTGCGCAGATGTCAGCCTTGGTGGCGGGCTTCTCGAGGTTGACGGTGAGGTCAACTACTGAGACGTCGAGGGTGGGAACGCGCATGGAGATGCCGGTGAGC
>CACXBO010000223.1 GCA_902765975.1 Oscillospiraceae bacterium | reverse complement strand
TTGACGAAGGGGGCAAGGTAGGTATCGAACGAGGAGAACGCCTGAGCGCCCGCCCACTCGTTCTGCATTATGCCGAGGAAGTTCACCATCTGGTTGCAGAGGGTGGAGAGGTGGTTTGCCGGAGAGGAGGTTATCTTACCGGGCACTCCGCCGAGGCCCTCCTGAATGAGCTGCTTAAGGCTCCAGCCCGCACAGTAGCCGGTGAGCATCGACAGATCGTGGAGATGAATGGCGGCGGTGCGGTGCGCCTCCGCTATCTCGTCGTCGTAGACCTCGCTGAGCCAGTAGTTGGCGGTTATTGCTCCGGAGTTTGAGAGGATGAGACCGCCTACGGAATAAGTAACGGTGCTGTTTTCCTTGACGCGCCAGTCGTTTATCTTGAGGTAGTTATCAACGAGATCCCTGTAGTTAAGCAGGGTGGAATTTACGTTCCTGACCTTCTCGCGCTGACGGCGATAGAGAATATATGCCTTTGCAACGTCGGCATAGCCGCATTCGGAAAGCACTTTCTCAACGCTGTCCTGAATATCCTCGACCGTAACCTTGCTGTCCTTCACCTTCGACTCAAAGTCGGAAGCGACGCGGAGCGAGATAAGATTTATAACGTCGGGGTGATATTCCTTGCTCAGAGCGTCGAACGCTTTGGTAATGGCGGCGCTTATTTTCTCAATCTGAAAATTGACGACCTCGCCGTCCCTCTTGATAACTTTATACACGGTAAAAGCCTCCCAAAAAAATGTCGAAAAACGCAACTGCGCTTATCTTAACACCGGGGAGGCCGTTTGTCAATATATAATGCTGTATTTATTTAATTGACCCAATATATTGTGGTCACACTCCGCGAACGCTTACTGAATCGACAAAAGGCCGGGCTTTTTCGGCATATTCCGCGAGCTTTTCGGGGCTTGGAGCGTGAAAACCCTCAAAGGGTACTGTGTCACGGTCTGTAAAGGCCTGAAGGAAATAACGCTTTGCGCCAGATATAAGCTTTCCCATCTCCGGAAAGTCCGCCTGGTCGTGCAGCTCGGCTACGACGGTGGTGCGAAATTCGTAGTCGGGAGCGAGTTCCATGATTGCCTTGATGCTCCTGCGGATTATTTCCATATCGACAGAAGCGACGCCGCAGGTTTTAGCGTATTTAGCCGTGCTGTTTTTTATATCCATAGCGACGTAATCGCAGAGCCCTTCCTCGAGGACTGAACGGAGAGACTCCGGATGGAAGCCGTTGGTGTCGAGCTTTATCTTAAAGCCCATAGCCCTTATGCGGCGCATAAGCTCGGGAAGCTCTTTTGACAGCAGAGGCTCGCCGCCCGTGAAGGCGACGCCGTCGAGAAGCCCGCGGCGCGTTTCAAGAAAGGCGAGAAGCTCGGAGTCGTCAGAAACCGGGCGAGCCGTACCGTCAGTCAGCTCAAAATTGTGGCAGAACGGGCAGCGAAAGTCGCAGCCGCCAAGAAAGACGGTGCAGGCGACGTGACCGGGAAAATCGAGCAGGGTCATCTTTTGAAGTCCGAATATTTTCATACTGTACCTCCGTTAAACAGCGGCGAGAATATGTAGATTTCTGATCTGGGGATCGGAGATATGATCGTTCACCGAATAGGCGTGCTTTTCCAGATCGCCGCAGACCGCCTTTGTTAGCCCCTGTGCGGTCAGCTCGTCTATGATATCCGCGGCGACCGATTCAATAACGTCCGCCTTTTCATCGGAAATATCGCCGTCGCAGCCCGTTGTTATAAGATACTCAAAGAGCTCTGCTTCGATGCTTAGCTTAGAAAGAGAGCGAAGCGCGCGAAAGCTCCATTTATAGTAGGGCATATAACAGTCGTTGAGCAAGAAAATCGCAGCCATAGCGTTTTCCGCAAAGCGGATCGCCGAGAGCTGCGCCGCGGCGAACTCGCAGTGAGCGAGGGAACGGCGGTAATTATACTGCCCGGACTGAGCGGCGAGAAGAAGACGCCCTGCGAGCTTTTTAAGGCGTATATCGCGCGGATATTTAGCGAGAGAGGAGCGTATGGAGCTGAGGACGCCGGGAGAGTCAAAGAATACCTCTCCGTTCACAGCCTCGCAGAGAAGCTCCTCCGGCTGAGACATCCACTGCCCAAGAGTCAGAACTCCGTCCGGCGAGCCGACCTTTTCCCGGAAAAAGTCCGCTATTCTAATAACTCCGTGCCTTGCGCCTCCCACGGGGGCGACGGAAGCGCGGCGGAAGCCCTCAAATTCCTTGGGGAGCTTTGCATAAGCGCGCTCAAGAAGAAAGGCGTCGCGTCGGCTGACTTTATCCTCCTCCGGCAGGAAAATAATAAATCCCGGCTCGAAATCGTGATCTTGAGAGATATCGTCGTCAAAGCCGAAGCACTCCGAGCCGCTCCCGCAGAGGCCGGCTGCAAGATGGGGGAGCAGCGCCGGAAACTCGTTTTCAAGCATAGGTCTTCCGTAAGCCTCGAAGTATACGCGTGAAAGCTCAAGCCCTTTCATAGATATCCTCCGATCTGCGCTTCAGCTCCTGCGCGGCGGCAAAATACCCGTAATGCTCAAACACAGGCGCGCATTTTTCGAGCACAAAGGCGTAATATCCGTCGTGAGGCGCGTCTGTGCCCTCAAGCTTGGAGAGCGCCTCGTCGAGAAGAGAGTATATCCTGCTCTCTCCGGCCTCCATTCCGTATTCCGCCGCAACCAGATCGGCCATATTCAGAAGAGTCATCGCCTCTTCAAGCGAACCGCCCGGCACCTTTCCCATGATATCGAGGGCCTTTTTAAAGCTGTCCTGCGCCTCGCCGAATTTCCCGAGGGCGGTCAGAGTAAGAGCCATGTTGTTGTATAAGCCCCCAAGAAGCTCCGGCCTCGTTGCAGCCTTGCTCTCGTAGATCGGCAGCGCCGAATTGAAAAGCTCCAACGCACGTCCGTTTTCCCCAAACGCGCAGGCTGCCGTAGCACAGTTTACATAACACGTTCCGGCGCTGATGGTATCCTCAAACCCAAGCTCCTTAACGAGGCGAAGGGCGGCCTCGATATTCTCGAAGGCCTTTTCGCGCTGAGAGGTCTTGCGGTAATGTCCGACGAGTTCTCCGCGCAGCATCAGCTCTCCGCGCCTGTCGCGGGCGGCTTTCGCCTCTCCGAGCCAATAAAGAAGGTGACGCTCGGCTCCGCCGTAGTCTCTGCGACTCATGTATTCGTCCAATTTAGAGATGATGCGCTCCTGCGGTATCGGCTTAAGCTTCGGCTCCTCGCCGAAAGAGTCCCCGCACAGGAGGCAGGCAGGCTCAAGGTAGTCCTCAGGTCCGATTATCGTCATAATCCTCCTCCGATCAAGTCAAAAAACCCGTCCTGTTGTGAACAGAACGGGATGAAATTCAGTCGCCGTTTGCCGAACGCAGGACCTTGCCGATATTCCAAAGATGCGCAGCCT
>CACXBO010000222.1 GCA_902765975.1 Oscillospiraceae bacterium | reverse complement strand
GAAGCATAGAGCTGAGCCGCGAATACGGGCTCTACCGCCAGTGCTACTGCGGCTGCTCCTTCTCGCTCGATGCGGCAAAGGAGCGATGATAACATTATATTCGCATATCAACTCAATGTCAACGAAATATAATCTCTTTACTGCCCGCATGAAAAAACAAATTGCCCCTTGACAAAGTGGGCGTTATGTATTATTGTATTACTGTCCTAATACAATCCGGAGGTGAGCTATGGACTGGGAGTTCAGGCAGGACGCGCCTATATACACTCAGATTATCGAGGGCTTCAAGCTGTCGATCGCATCAGGCGAGCTGAAGCCGGGCGAGAGGCTGCGGAGCGTGCGCGAGCTCGCGGCGTGGACGGGGGTCAATCCGAACACGATGCAGAGAGCGCTTACCGAGCTGGAGCGCGAGGGACTCGTTTTCGCGCAGCGGACCTCGGGGAGATACGTCACCGAGGCGGACGACGCGGTAGACAGAGTTCGGCGCGAGCTTGCGGAAAGCAGGGTGGCGGATTTTTTAGCTTATATGCGGAAGCTCGGCTTCAGCGCCGGGGAAATAGTTAATATCATCAAGGAAGGAGATAATTAAGTGGCAACTCTTGAATGCATCGGACTTACGAAGAGATACGGCTCGGTCGAGGCTCTCGATTCCATCGATCTTAAAGTAGAGCCTGGCAGGATAACTGGGCTTCTCGGACCGAACGGCTCGGGAAAAACGACTCTTATTAAGCTTGCGAACGGGCTTCTTACCCCAACTTCGGGCAAAATACTAATCGGAGGCATGGAACCCGGCGTCGAAACGAAGAAGATAGTCTCCTATCTGCCGGAGAGGCTGGATATCCCGACGTGGATGAATGTAACTCAGCTTCTGGGCTTCTTCCGCGATTTCTATGCGGATTTCGATCTTGACCGGGCGAGGGATATGCTCGCAAAGCTCTCTATCGACGAGAGCATGAAGATAAAGGCCATGAGCAAGGGGACCCGCGAAAAGGTGCAGCTCATAACCGTTATGAGCCGCAGGGCGAAGCTCTATCTGCTCGACGAGCCTATCGGCGGAGTCGACCCCGCTACCCGCGACTACATCCTTGCGACTATCATTGGGAACTACGACCCGGAGGCGAGCGTCGTTATCTCCACGCATCTCATCCAGGACGTTGAGAACGTGCTCGACGACGTGGTGTTCATAGACAGAGGCAGAATAGTCCTCCGCAGCACTGTGGACGACATCCGGGAGAAAGAGGGAAAGAGCGTAGATGCTCTGTTCAGGGAGGTATTCAGATGCTGAGAAAACTCATCAGGCACGAATTCAGAGCGACGGCGAGGCTTATGCCGCTCCTCTGCCTAATCGTTATCGCACTCGGAGTACTGGCTCATTTCGTCCTCAAGCTTCTGGACTTAAGCAATCTCCCCTTTGTCGTCAGGCTCTTCCTCGGCAGCGTTATACCTCTCTTCGTTGCCGCGCTCGTCGCTGTCTACGTCGTCGCCGTCGTCGTTATGGTCGCCCGCTTCAAGAGGAACGTGCTCGGCGACGAGGGATATCTCACGATGACTCTGCCGGTCAGCGTCCACAGCATTATCTGGTCTAAGATAATAGTCAGCGCAGTGTGGTTCATCGCCGCCGCTCTTGCGGACGCGATTGCCGTCTGGCTCGCCTTCTTCATGAACGAATCCGTTTTTGAGATAATACGCGATATCTGGAACGGTCTGATGTTCTTCACCGGCAACAACGCATGGCTGATAATCGAGGCTCTGCTCTGGCTCTTTGCGACCTGCTTTGCGGGTATAGTAACGAGCTGCCTCAACTTCTACGCGGCTCTGAGCATAGGTCACGGCTTCTCCCGAGGGAAGATGGGCTTCTCCGTACTCTTCTACTTCCTGCTCAACTCGGCGGCGTCCGTGCTTATGACTGTCGTCATCCTCGTTCTCTCTCAGAGCGTTCTGAAGGTCGGCGTTCCCTCCTTCGGCACAAGCTTCGCCGTCAGCGCAATGGCGGAGTGGCGCCTGCTGATGGGCACGGTGCTCGGAGTGTACCTTGTGAATTCGGGGATATTCTACCTCCTCACCTGCATAAATCTCAAGAAGAGACTGAACCTCGAATAAAAAACCGGCGCGCCGTCTTTTGTAAGACGGCGCGCATTTTGTCTTTTTTTATCGCTCCTTTGCCGCATCGAGCGAGAAGGAGCAGCCGCAGTAGCACTGGCGGTAGAGCCCGTATTCGCGGCTCAGCTCTATGCTTC
>CACXBO010000221.1 GCA_902765975.1 Oscillospiraceae bacterium | reverse complement strand
TGGGCGGAGACGATGAAGAAAGAGGGCGTCAGCCTTTTTATCCTCTCGAACAACAAGGGTGAGCGTCCGGAGCTGTTTGCCCGCCAGCTTGGAATAGAATACCTAAAGAGAGCGAAAAAGCCCTCGCCGAAGGGCGTCGCCGCCGCCTGCGAAAAGAAAGGCTTTTCTAAAACCGAAACGGCTCTCATAGGCGACCAGGTGTTTACCGATATGCTCTGCGCGAACAGAGCGGGAGTCTCAAGCATACTCGTCGAGCCTATCAAATTTACGTGGCCGTGGCTCAGATGGCGCTACTGGCTTGAAATACCTTTCCGCCGTCCGAAAAAGAAAAAACCGCAAAGGAGAAATGAACCGTGACCGAAAACGTGCCTAAAATAATTGAAAAGGTCAGAGAGAGCGAGCTTGACGCTCTGCTTATAACGAGCGAGCAGAACCGTTTCTACGCCGTCGGTTTCCCGTCCTCTGCAGGAGAGATTATTGTGACCGGCGAGGAGGCCGTGCTTTTTATCGACAGCCGCTACTTTGAGGAGGCAAAATCGAGGATTAAGACCGCGCGCGTGGAGTGCCTCACAAACAGGGCGAGAAGCTTTGAGGTGATGGGAGAGTTCCTCAAGAGTTCAGGCGCGCGTAAGCTCGGCTTCGAGGAGGGAAGCCTCTCTTTCGCCCAGTATAAGGTTTACGCAGACCACCTTCCCGCCGAGCTTGTGCCCGGACAGAGAATTCTCACAGAGCTTCGTTCCGTGAAGAGCGCGGAGGAGATAGAGCTTTTGAAAAACGCGCAGGCAGTCGCCTCAAAAAGCTTCCTGGAGCTTATTCCGCGCATTACCCGCGATATGTCGGAGAAGGACGTTGCTACAGAGCTTCTTTGCCTTATGCTGAGAAACGGCGCCGACGACAAGGCGTTCGACACCATAAGCGTTAACGCGGAGCACTCGTCGAGCCCCCATGGGCATCCCGACGGACGCAAGCTCAAAAACGGATTCTTGACTATCGACTTCGGAGCGAGAGTCGCGGGCTACAACTCCGACACGACGCGCACGGTATGCATAGGGGAGCCGACGCGCGAGATGGAAAAGGTGTATGAGGCGGTGCTGAACGCCCAGCTTGCGGTCATCGAGGCGGCAAAGCCCGGAGTTGGCGGAAAGGAGCTCGACGGGCTCGCAAGGCGTATGATAGCCGATGCAGGCTTCGACGGTTACTTTACCCATTCGCTCTCCCACGGACTCGGTATCGACGTACACGAGAGCCCATACTGCTCAATGGCGTCGAGGGATATCCTCAGAGCGGGCAACGTGATAAGCGACGAGCCGGGAATATATATCCCGGGGAAATTCGGCGTAAGGATAGAGGACTGCATAGCCATAACGGAGAGCGGAAACGAAAACCTCTGCGACATTACCAAGGAGCTCTGGGTTATCCTTGCGTAAAATCAAAGTTTTTCCGATATTTATAATATTTTCCTTGCAAATATCGGGCGAATGCGTTAAAATAAACCGTAACTTATGAAATAACTCTCAGGAGGACAGTATATGGCAACCATTACCGCCGGCGATTTTAGAAACGGCAAGACTTTTGAATACGAGGGCAAGCCCGTCGTAGTAGTTGAATTCCAGCACGTTAAGCCCGGAAAGGGCGCGGCTTTCGTCCGCACCAAGATGAAGAACCTTATCACCGGCGCCGTCACGGAAACTTCCTTCAACCCCACCGCAAAGTTTGAGGAAGCCTTTGTTGAGCGCAAGGACGCCGAGTATTCCTATAACGACGGCGATCTTTACTACTTCATGGATCCCGAGACCTATGAGATGGAGCCTGTAAACAAGGCCGATCTCTCCGACAACTTCAAGTTTGTCAAGGAAAACATGGTCTGCACCATCCAGTCCTACAAGGGCAAGGTGTTCGCAGTCGATCCCCCCAACTTCGTTGAGCTCGAGGTTACCGAGACTGATCCCGGCTTTGCAGGCAACACAGCCACCAACACTCTTAAGCCCGCGACTCTCGAGACCGGAGCGGAGGTCAAGGTCCCGCTCTTTATCAATCCCGGCGAGCGCATTAAGATCGACACCCGCACAGGCGAATATCTTGAGCGCGCCAAGGGCTGAGAAGCAAACTTTTAGGAGGTAATCAATATGACCGCATCTGAAAAGGTAGCCTATATCAAGGGACTTATCGAGGGCATGGAGCTCGACACCGAGAAGGGTCAGGGCAAGCTGCTCGCCGCAATTGCCGACGTTCTCGAGGATCTTGCTCTCGGACTTGACGACGTTGAGAACCACGTCGACGAGCTTGAGGCGGGACTTGACGCAGTTTCCGACGATCTCGAGGAGGTCGAGGAGTACGTCTACGACGATTACGACGAGGACTACGATGAGGACGAGGATTACGACGACGAGGACGAGGACGACGGTTACGATTACTCCGTAGTCTGCCCCGCCTGCGGCGAGGAGTTCCTCCTTGAGAACGAGGACCTCGACGCCGGAGTTATCGAGTGCCCTGAGTGCGGCGAAACTCTTGAGCTTGACCTGTCCGCCGAGGATGAGGAAGAGGAAGAAGAGTAATTTCATTTACAGAATGACTATGGGCGGGCATAAGTGCCCGCCCGTTTTTGTATCCGGAGAGTGATTATGACTGACATTTCCGTACAGAATATCAGGCACGGCTTCGAGGTCGGAGAAAACGTGCTTGAAGACCTCTCGTTCGAGATATTCGAGGGAGAGCACGTCGGGATCCTCGGCAGAAACGGCGCGGGGAAGACGACCCTGTTCCGCATTATAACGGGGGAGCTGACGCCGGATAAGGGCGCTGTAGTTATAGCGAAGAACAAGAGAGTCGGAGTTCTCAGCCAGATACCGAGCTATCCACCTGAAATGACGGCCGAGGACGTTTTGAAGACGGCGCACGACCGCGTATTCAGAATATCGGACGAGATGCGCGAGCTTGAGGATAAGATGTCCTCCGGCGAAGAGGAAGAGCAAATACTGAAGCGGTATGATTTCCTGTCCCACGAGTTCGACCGCCTCGGAGGCTATGAGCTTGACAGGCTGCGCGACACCGTAGCAAACGGACTCGGAATACCGAAGGCGCAGAGAGAGCAGCTTTTTTCCGAGCTTTCGGGAGGAGAGAGAACGAGGATGAACCTTGCCCGACTCATTCTCGAGGACACGGACATCCTGCTGCTCGACGAGCCGACAAATCATCTCGATATGAGTGCGGTCGCATGGCTGGAGAGCTATATATCGCGCTTCCGTGGCACCGTTCTCGCTATTTCACATGACCGCTGGTTCCTTGACAGAGCTGTATCCCGCATCATAGAGATAAGCGGCGGCAGGGCGGAGTTCTATCCGGGAAGCTACTCCTTCTACGTGGAGGAGAAGCGCCGCAGATACCAGGAACGGCTTAAGCAGTATGAAAAAGCAGAGGCTAAGATAGCTCAGCTCCAGAAGGCGGCCGACGATCTGCACCTCTGGGCGTTTATGGGCAACGACAAGCTCCACAAGCGGGCATTCTCCATCGAGAAACGGATCGAAAAAATGGATAAGGTCGAGAAGCCAAAGACAGAGGAGAAGATGAAAGCGCGTTTTTCCGAGACCGAGTTCAGAGCGGACGAGGTCCTTCTCCTTAAAAACGTTAAGAAGTCGTTCGGGAGCAGAGTGCTGTTCTCAGACGTAAATCTTCTGATGAGCGGCGGAGAGAGGATAGCTCTTATCGGCGATAACGGGACGGGCAAATCGACCTTTATAAAGCTAATTATGAACGAGGAGAGCCCGGACGAGGGCTTTATACGCGTCGGCCCCTCGGTAAAAACCGCGTATCTGCCTCAGATAGTGCGCTTTGAGGATGAAAATCTCACCGCGCTTGAAACGATGATGTATGAGGCAAGGCTTCAGATGGGCGACGCGAGAGACAGGCTCGGAGCCTTTATGTTCCGCGGCGACGACGTATTTACCAAGGTGTCGCAGCTCTCCGGCGGCGAGAAATCGAGGCTCAAGCTTGCGATCATTATGAGGTCTAATCTGAATCTGTTAATCCTCGACGAGCCGACGAACCACCTCGATATCGCCATGCGCGAGTGGGTGGAGGATGCTCTGTCGGATTACGGCGAGGCGCTGCTTTTCGTTTCGCACGACAGGTACTTTATCTCAAAATTTGCGACCCGTATTTGGGAGCTGAGGGAGGGCAAGCTTTACGACTATAGATGCGGCTACGAGAGATATCTCGAGATAAGGGAGAGAGAGAGCGAGCCTAATCAGAAAAAGAGCGCGGCTGCGCCTCAGCCTAAACCCGCAAAAGAGAAAAAGACCTCGCAGTATACGAAGGATAAGCAGCTTTCAAGGCTTGAGAGGGAGATAGCCGAGCTGGAGAAAAAGCTCGACGCCAATGAAAAAGCTCAGGAGGAGAACGCCTCTGACTATGAAAAGCTCATTGAGCTCGGTATCGAGTGGGACGAACTCCATACTGCGCTCTCTGATAAATATCTTGAATGGGAGGAGCTGTGCGAGTGAGGGAATACCGAAGCTATCTGCTTGTTGCGATCCCGTTCGCCGCTGCGGGACTTCTCTTTATCGGGATACGGATGGGCTATAATTTCATAGGCTATATGCTGCTTGCAGTTGCCGCCGCATCCGTTTTCTTCATGCTTATGAAAATGCTCTCAAAAAAGCATGAAAGGGCAGCGAGGATACTGAACAGACTTGCGGTTTACGTTAT
>CACXBO010000220.1 GCA_902765975.1 Oscillospiraceae bacterium | reverse complement strand
GATCCCGATCCACATTCAGTACCTGCAGGGCAGCTACGGCCGCGTCGACCTCGGCGCGACGATGGCGCTCATACTTCTCGGCATAGTGCCGGTAGTTATCTTCTACCTCATCTGCCAGAAGCACATTATAAAGGGCGTTGCAGCAGGAGCCGTCAAGGGCTGATACAAAAAACGAAAAGGCAGGCGAAACTTGTTTCGCCTGCCTCTTTTTTCGCTCTGTTTACTCCCAGTTTTCCCAGACATCGGGGCAATAGCCCACAGTGGCCTGACGTCCGTTCCGTACCACGGGAGCTTTTATGAGGTCCTGATTTTCAAGGAGCTTCTCTATCCTGTCGGCCTCGTAAGCGAGGTATTTTACGTTCTCAGCGCCCTTCGCATTTTCATCGAAGAGAGCGTCGAGACCGACGGCGCGGCGCACGGAATCGAACTCTCCGCGGCTCATGCCGTATTTTATAAGGTCTATCGACTGGAACTTTATCCTGCGCTCCTTGAACCAGCGCTCGGCCTTCTTCGTGTCGAAGCTCTTGGACTTGCCGAATATCTGAATATTCACCTTTCGCCTCCGGTCATATATCCATTATAACGGGCAGCACCATCGGGCTGCGGCGGGTCTTCTTATAGAGGTAGTCGGATACTCTGCCCTTTATCATGCTCTTGATCGTTGACCAGTCGCGCATATGGCGGCAAGAGCAGTCCCATACGACCTCGGAGACGAGAAGCTTGAGGTCGTTTATAATCTCTTCGTTCTCCTTAACGTAGACAAAGCCGCGGGTTATAATGTCCGGACCGGATACGAGAGAGCCGTCCTCGCTGGAGAGAGAGACAACGGCGACGACCATTCCGTCCTGCGCCAAGTGCTTCCTGTCGCGCAGAACGACGCTTCCGACGTCGCCAACTCCCGTTCCGTCAACAAAGATTTTGCCGGAGGGCACGGTTCCGGTCAGTTTTATAGTTCTGCCGGAGATCTCGACTATCTTGCCGAGGTCGGTGATAACGACGTTCTTGGCGGGCACGCCCATCTGCTTCGCAAGCTCTGCGTGGAGCTTCATATGGCGGTATTCGCCGTGGACGGGAATGAAGAATTTCGGCTTTATCAGCGCGAGCATGAGCTTCAGCTCCTCGCGGCAGGCGTGTCCGGAGGCGTGGAGCTGATAGCCGCGCTCGTATACTACGGTCGCGCCCTTGCGGAACAGCTCGTCGATAACGCGGCTTATCGAGTTTTCGTTGCCGGGTATTGCGGAGGCGGAGAGAATTATCTTATCGCCAGCCGTTATCTCAACGTGCCTGTGCTCTCCGAACGCCATTTTATGGAGGGCGGACATGGTCTCGCCCTGACTGCCCGTTGTTATGATGACGGTCTTCTCCCTGGGCAGGCTCTTTATCTGGTTGATATCCACGAGAACGCCCTGGGGTATGTTCATATAGCCGAGCTCGGTTGCGACACGGAGTACGTTCTCCATGCTTCGGCCTGTGACGGCGACCTTGCGTCCGTATTTCTTGGCGCAGTTTATGACCTGCTGCAGCCTGTGTACGTTTGAGGCGAAGGTCGTGACTATTATGCGCTGCGAGCATTCCTTGAACTGGTTTTCAAAGTTCTGGGCTACGACGCTCTCGGAGAGGGAGTAGCCGGGATTTTCCACGTTTGTGGAGTCGGACACGAGGGCGAGAACGCCCTTTCTCCCGAGCTCGCCGAAGCGGACAAGATCGATCATGCCGCCGTCTATCGGAGTGGTGTCGATCTTATAGTCTCCGGTGTGTATGACGGTGCCGGCAGGCGTGCGTATGGCGAGAGCCACGGAGTCGGGAATGGAGTGGTTTACGTGGATAAATTCCACCTTGAAATGATTTCCTATCTTCACGGTATCGCCGGCCGCTACGACGTTCATTTTAACCTTTTTTGCGTTGCCGCGCTCAGTGAGCTTGATGTTCACGAGGGCGGCGGTCAGAGCAGTGCAGTATACGGGGACGCTCGTGAGCTCGTCCATTACGAAAGGCATGGCTCCGATGTGGTCCTCGTGCCCGTGGGTTATAACTATCGCCTTGACGCGATCCCTGTTTTTCGTTAGATAGGTTATATCGGGGATAACGGAGTCGATGCCGTACATATCGTCATCGGGAAAGCCTATGCCGCAGTCGACGACGATGATCTCGTCGTCGTATTCGTAGACGTACATATTCTTTCCTATCTCGTTCAGTCCGCCGAGTGCAAAGAATTTAAGTTTTTCTGCCAATTCAGTCTGTTTTCCTTTCATTAATTATTTGGCCGAAATTTGGCGCAGCTTCAGATAAGCCCGGTATCTCTCGTTAAAAGCCCCGTCTCGCTTTAACTTTGAGCCCGCCGGACCCGCGCCTGTTCAGCTTTTTTATATGCACCGCTTATGCGGTAATATACTTAATTATATAAATCATATCACAAGCCGTTCTGCTTGTCAAATATAAGCCTTCGACATATTGCGCCGTTAAGGACGCAAAAAAGCCTCCGGAAATACCGGAGGCTTCATGTTAGCTGTTAGCTTATTGGGCGATTTCCTCGTATACGGAGACCTTCTTGCGGTCCTTGCCCAGATGCTCGAAACGGACTATGCCGTCCGCGAGAGCGAAAAGGGTATCGTCCCTGCCCTTGCCGACGTTGGTACCAGGATGGATCTTGGTGCCGCGCTGACGGACGAGGATGTTTCCGGCGAGAACGAACTGACCGTCCGCCCTCTTTGCGCCGAGACGCTTGGATTCGGAATCGCGGCCGTTCTTGGTGGAGCCCATTCCCTTTTTATGTGCCATTTGTGTTACACCTCCAATAGCTCTGTGTAATGATAGATCAAATGCCTCTCAGGCATTAACGGAGTCGATAGTGACCTTGGTGTAGGGCTGTCTGTGGCCCTGCTTGCGGCGATAGTTCTTCTTCGGATGCATCTTGTAGACGATGATCTTCTTGGACTTGCCGGACTTGACTACGGTGGCGGTAACGGTAGCGCCCTCGACTACGGGCTTGCCGAAAACGGCGGAGCCGTCGTCGGCGACTACCGCGAGGACCTTGTCGAAGGTGACCTTCTCGCCGTCGTCCTTGCCGAGCTTCTCAACAAAGAGAGTGTCGCCGGGCTGAACGCGATACTGCTTGCCGCAGGCCTCGATTATTGCTGTCATTTCTTTTTTCACCTCTTAATCTTAGTAGAGACTCGCTCTTGCAGGTGGTCGAAGACACTTATACCCGCTCAATGCGGCCTTGACAGGATACCACGTAAATGCAGAGCTGTCAAGCATTTTCTGCTCGAAAAATCATTTTCTCCCCGTTTTTCGGGGAGAAAACGGAGTTATCGGTTGCCGCCGCGCCCGCCTCCGGGACCGCCCGAACCTCCGCCGAAGCCGAAACCGCCCATAAATGAGCCGGAATATGCGCCCGCGGTGACGGAGGCCGCCTCAGCGCCGTTAACATACAGCGTGTAGGTCTCGCCCTCAACGAGCGACGCGGAGGCGTAGATGACGGAGTTGGCCGCCTTTATTGCTCCCGAGGATATGATCTCATTGCCGGAGGAGTCCTTTATAACGAAGACTGCGCCTGCAGAGAGGTTATAATTGAAGCTTACGACTGTGCCGCCGGGAGCCTGAGCCATCCCGCTCATACCGACTGCAAGGACCTCGCCGCCCGTTAGGGTCGCCGTGCCGTCGTAATCGAAGGCGGCGTTTCCGTTATCCGTCGAGCCGTAGACTACGGTCGAGCCGCCGGTGATCGAGACGTCGCCGTTTGAGTCGATGCCGTCTCCGCAGGAGTCGATATACCAATAGCCGCCGGTGATTTTAATAAGGCTTCCGGAGCTTGCGGCTGAAGCGAAGCCGGAGGACTGCGTGCCGCCGGTCGCGTTAAGGCCGTCGTCGTCCGCAACGATGGCGCCGTAGCCGGAGAAGAGATTGATCGTGACGGCCTCGAGGCCCTCGTGGCT
>CACXBO010000219.1 GCA_902765975.1 Oscillospiraceae bacterium | reverse complement strand
TGCTCTTTTAGCCTGGGCGGAGAGCATGATAAGCCCGCCGGTGTGCGGTATGCCGAGCTTTTCCGCCTGCATAAGCAGAGCCGTGCGCGCTGCGGTGTAGATAAGGTCTACAACTCCGCAGAGCTTTTTGAAGGGGGATAGGGAAAGAGACGCTGCGGGGCAGGCGGGGAAGGTGCCTACCGGCGTTGTATTCACGATAACTTCAGCGTCGTAATGCCTTGAAAGGTTTTCATAGTTATCGGGACCGGAGCGGGATATCGTGACTATCTCGCTTGCGCCGAGGCTTTTTGCAGCGGCACGCACGGTGAGAGAAGCGCCGCCTGAGCCGAGAACGAGAACTTTTTTACCCGAGAGAGTGATACCCGAGCGATCAAGCAGAAAAGTGAAGCCGTAGTAATCGGTGTTGTAAGCGAAAAGACTCCCGTTCCTGTTGACAACGGTATTTACGGAGCCTATTTCGCCGGCCTCGGGACTGATCACGTCGACAAATTGCATAACGTCGCGCTTATAAGGTACGGTGACGTTTATTCCGAGAAACTCCCGCCTCTTCATAAAGCCCTCAAGCTCATCCGGTTCAAGCTCGAAAAGACCGTAATCCTCCGGACAGCCGAAAGCTCTGTGTATCTCGGGCGAAAAGCTGTGCTGCAGCTTTCGTCCAACAAGTCCGTATCTCATATCCCAATCCTCCTCGGGGTTTTATGTTCAGCTCTCCTGATAGTTTCCCAGATAACTGAATTGCTGAGAAGAGCGCTCAAGCTCGGAGAGCATATTCGCAACTTTACTGTCTCTTACGCTTCCCTCTATTTCAAGGAAGAAAAGAAATTCAAAGTCGTGGCCGACGATGGGACAGCTTTCCAATTTCAATAGATTCAGTTCAAGAGCTGCAAGCTTTGAAAGCACCTCGTAGAGAGCTCCCGGCCTGTGGTCGAGCGCAAGAATAACGCTTATCCTGTTAGCGCCGGGATAGACCTTAGGCTCGCGGGATATCACGATGAAGCGCGTGTAGTTATTGTCGCTGTTCTGTATTTCCACCGGAATTGGCTCAAGCCCGTAGAGCTTTGCGCACTCAGAAGAGGAGATTGCCGCAACGTCGTTTCTATCCGAAGCAGAGACGAAAGCGGACGCCATAGCAGTATTTTCATCATGTATTATCTTAACCTTGTCTCCAAGGGACTTCAAAAAACGGCTGCACTGACCGATAGCCTGCTCGTGGGAGTGTATCTCCCGTATTTCCGAGAGCTTTGTCCCCGGCTTTGCGAGAAGAGAATGCCGGATGCAAAGACGCTTTGAGCGCACGATTGACACGTTCTTGCGGCGAATGAGATCGTAAACGGCACGGACCGAACCGTTCGAGCTGTTCTCTATAGGTAGTACGCCATAGCTGCACAAGCCGGACTCGACCGCGTCGAAAACCGCCTCAAAGGTCTTGAAGAAGACGAGCGAGCCTCGAGGGAAGATTTGATCCGCTGCCATCTGAGAGTATGCGCCCTCGACGCCCTGTACGGCCACCGTGCCGGAGAGCGGAAACAGCTCGTCCGGAGAGGCTAGCGACGCTTTTATCTGCTCCTTAACACGAGTGGGAGAGAGACTGAGCGATTCCTGATATGAGCGGGACAGCTCCAAAATAGTAGTATACAGCCTGTGAGCGTAGGGCGCAAGGGCCCCTGACGCTTCCGTGACCTTAGCGAGTATTTGTCTCTCGCGCTCTTTGTTCAAAACCGGGAGCGCGTTCAGGCTTTTGTACTCCGCGACCTCGCGGGAGAGCTGCATACGTTCCAGAAAGGCTGCGAGCAGGGCGTCGTCAATCCGATCTATCTCTTTTCTTAATTCAGACAGTTCCATATTTTTTTTCCTCCAGCATCATGTCGAGTATTACGGCTGCGGTCACTGCTTCGATAACGGGTACTGCTCGGATCGCTATGCAGGGATCGTGCCGGCCAGGGATAGTGATTTCACAATTCTCCATTCGTGAGAGGTCTACGGTTTTCTGCGTTTTCGCTATTGAGGGAGTCGGCTTGAAGGCGGCTCTGAATACGAGCGGCATAGCGGTTGTTATCCCGCCGAGAATGCCTCCCGCGTCGTTCTTTTCGGTTATGATCCTGCCCCCGTCGATTATGAACGGGTCGTTGTTGTCGCTGCCTCTGCTTTTCGCTGCGGCAAAGCCCGAGCCAAACTCTATGCCCTTGACTGCGGGTATGCCGAAAACGGCGGCAGCAAGACGGTTTTCAACTCCGTCGAACATGGGAGAGCCGAGCCCGGCAGGAACACCGACAGCGGCGCACTCTATAACGCCTCCGACCGAGTCAAGCTCCAGCCTTGCATTTTCTATCTCTCTTGCCATAGCCTCAGCGGCGGAGTCTGATATGCAGGCTATTGACTTGGCCGCTATCGCGTCGAACAGCGACCTATCCGGATACAGCGGGAAATCTTCGTCTTCAGCCGCGCCGACCGTTTTCAAATGCGCGCCGATGCTTATCCCGCGCTTCTCGAGGATTTGCTTCGATATTCCGCCTATAACGGCGAGGGGAGCTGTGAGTCTGCCGGAAAAATGCCCGCCGCCGCGCATATCGACCTCAGAGCCGTATCTGAGAAGGGCGGTGTAGTCCGCGTGGGAGGGACGCGGCTTATCCTTGAACAAGGCGTAATCTCCGGAGCGCCGGTCGGAGTTTTCTATAACCGCGCAAAGAGGCGAGCCTGTCGTGACCCCGTTTTCAAGTCCGGACAGGAAAACAGGTCTGTCCGCCTCGTTTCTCGCAGTCGTGAGCGGCGATGAGCCAGGCCTTCTGCGGCATAAAAACCTGTACAGCTCATCTTCGTCTATGCGCTCGCCGGCGGGAAGCCCGTCGGCAACGACGCCTATGGCCTTGCCGTGCGAAGCGCCGAATATCTGTATTTTTAGAGCTTTTCCGAATTCAGACGACATCGGCCTTACCTCCAAGCTTTCGGTAATCCTCCCAGAAGGAGGGATATGATTTATTGACCGCCTCCGCGCCGCGAATAACGGTCTCTCTTTCCGCAAACGAAGCGGCGACGGCGGCAGCCATAGCGATGCGGTGGTCGTTTTGAGAGTCGACGATACCGCCGCTGAGACCTGTGCCTATAACTTCGAGTCCGTCCTCCGTCTCAATTGCAGAGCCTCCGAGAGAAATGAGCATATCCCGAACTGACTTCAGCCTGTCAGACTCCTTCAGCCGGAGCCGAGCTGCGTTTGTAAACACGGTTGCGCTGCCTGAGAGCGCGGCTGTGACCGCAAGGATAGGGAGGGAGTCGGGGGTCGAGGCGAGGGAAATGACGGCGCTGCCGCGCTCTATTTCACGAAGCTGAGCGAGTATCGCGCGGTCGCCCTGCGGCGACTGAGGATCAAGCCCGGTAACCTCAACTCCTGCGGCCAGGAAAAAGGCGGCGTTCGACCAGTCGCCCTCGGCGCATATCTCGCCCGGCGAGACGTAATGCTGACCTTGCGGAACAGTCCAGCCATCCGCGGAGCGAATGCAGCGGACTCCGAAGCGGTCGAGAGCTCTCTCGGTCATATCGACGTAGGGCGAAGATTCAAGTGGTGCGGTGAGCTCTATACGCCCACCGTTTTCCGTACAGGGAAGAGCGAGAAGCAGACCGGTTATATACTGAGAACTCAAGTTTCCCGCTATGCGTACCACGCCTCCGGAAAACCGCCCATTAGTCACAAAGGGGAGCTTTGCGGCGGAGAAAGACACGCCGCGAGATGACAGAGCCTCAATAAGCTCGGAGATCGGTCTGTCCGGAAGTCTTCCTCGCCCTGAAAAACGCGCGCCGTCGGTAATCGTCGCTGCTACAGGCAGGAGAAATCTCAAGGTGGAGCCCGACTCGCGGCAGTCGATCTCGGGAGCTGCTGCCGCTTTTTTAATCGGCTCAACCTCAAAGGCGCCGTTTGAATAGCTTATTCCCGCCCCGAGAGCGGAAAGGGCGGCAGCAGTGGCCTCAATATCGCTGCTGAGCGAGGGACAAACTATCCTCGTTTCTTTATCTGCGAGAGAAGCGCAGATCAGCAGACGGTGTACGTCTGACTTCGAGGGTATCGCGGCTATTGAACCGGACAGACGGGAAGGAGAAATACGAATATCCATTATTGCTCCTTTCCGAGCCTTGCAAACTCATAGAGCTCGGACACGGGAACAGATTTAATAAAGCATGAGCCTATTCTCTCCGGAATGACGAGGGAAATATTGCCGCCCATACGTTTCTTGTCGCCGAGAGCTGCTCTGTAAAGCTCCTCGGGCGAGTACGGAGCGGATACGGGCAGACCGTTACCCGAAAGAGCCTCCGCTATTTCAGCCGCGGTTCCGCTTTCGGTCAGCCCGAGCCTTTCGCCCGCCCTGGCCATCATTACCATACCGATTCCGACAGCGTGACCGTGCGGAAAGGTGTAGCCGGAAAGCTTTTCGATCGAATGACCCATCGTGTGACCGAGATTCAGAAATCTTCTGTCACCGAGGTCATATTCGTCGCGCTCGACGAAGCAGCCCTTTATCCTGACGCAGCGTGCGACGAGGGATGGAAGCTCGGTCCTGTCGAGCTTTGAAAACCGTGAAAAAAGGTCCGCGTCCGTGAGAACGCCGTATTTGATGCTCTCGGCAAGTCCGTCTGCAAAAACCTCCGGGTCGAGCGTTTCAAAAACGTTGGTATCGCAGATAACTGAGAGAGGCTGAGCGAATACTCCGGCGAGATTTTTACCGGCTGCGAGATCGACCGCTGTCTTGCCGCCCACGGAGGAGTCGACTGCGGCGAGAAGAGTGGTGGGTATCTGCACGAAGGGGATGCCGCGCTGGTATACCGAGGCCGCAAAGCCGGCCATATCCCCGGTGACTCCGCCGCCGAGCGCAATGGCGATATCTGCGCGCGTCAGACCGCCTTCCGCCATCTCTTCAAGGACGCCGGACATTACTGAGAGATTTTTTGAGCTCTCTCCGTGCGGAAAGACTATCGGAAACGGCCGGAAGCCCGCTTTTTTAACCGAATCCATGGCTCTTTCAAGATAGAGACCGGCGACCTTGTCGTCGGAAACTATAGCGGCGGAGCAGGGAGCGTGAACGCTTGAAATCGCCTCCCCGCAGGAGTCGAGAAGACCGCTTCCTATTGTGACCTCGTATGGACGAGTTACGTTTATCTTAATTATTTCGGGCATTGGAAAAGCCCTCCGTCTTAGGTTATTTTCTTGATTTTTCCTTAAGCTCGCTGCCCTCCCGGAGAAGACGGCGCATTTCGTCCGCATTCTCCGATCTCAGAGCGGCGAGGTATTCGCTCAGATGCTCTATATATGCGTCAAGCTCTTCGGCAAGGTAGTCTGAATTAAGAAAGAAAAGCTCGGTCCAGAGGTCAGCGTCGAGCTTTGCGACCCTGGTCAGGTCGCGGAAGGAGCCCGCAGTGAAGCCGGAATGACGCTGAGCGGTTGGGCTTTTGATAAACGCGCTGGAGGCAATATGGCAAAGCTGGCTCGTGTATGCAATCATTCTGTCGTGCTCATCCGGGTCTGTAACAGTTACGCGACCGAAGCCGATAGAGATAAAGAAGCCCCGCAGCGCCTCGATAATTATGGGATCGGTATCCTCAAAGGGCGTCAGTATCATGCTCGCACCGCTGAACAGAGTGTCCGTAGATACGGAAAAGCCGGAGACCTCCTTGCCCGCCATCGGATGACCTCCGACGTAGACGAAGCCGTATTCTTTGCTCAGAGGACGGAGAGCGCCGGCGACCGAGCGCTTAACTCCGCAGGCGTCGACAACAACGCAGCCTTTGCGGAGAAAGCGGGCGTGGTCCTCAACCCAGTCTATAAGGGCCTTCGGCGGCAGAGCGATTATGATAAGATCGCACTGCGCAGCGTTTTCATCCGTGAGCTCGGCGTCGATAGCGCCGACGTCAGCCGCGTAATCGAGAGTCGAGCGACTTCTGTTCCAACCGAGAACGACGTGCTCTGTCTTCGCCTTTACGCTTCTCGCAAATGAGCCGCCTATAATCCCGAGACCGACAACTCCGACAGTCATACTGTGCCTCCGTTTACAGCGGAGTGGATGGAGCGGCATTTAGCGGCGACCTCATCGAAAAGCTCCGGCTTCAGGCTCTGCGGTCCGTCGGACATCGCGTGCTCAGGATCGCAGTGCACTTCGATGATAAGTCCGTCTGCGCCGGCTGCGACAGCGGCGTAGGAGAGGGAGGGGACGAGAGCGTATTTTCCGGCCGCGTGGCTCGGGTCAATGATAACGGGAAGATGACTCAGAGTTTTCATGCTTGGAACGAGGGATATATCGAGAGTGTTGCGGGTGTAGGTCTCAAAGGTGCGGATGCCCCGCTCGCAGAGTATAACCTTCTCGTTGCCGCCGGCCATTATATACTCCGCGCTCATCAGAAACTCCTGATAGTTGTTTGCAAGCCCGCGCTTAAGCAGAATCGGCTTGTCCGTTTTTCCGAGGACCTTGAGCAGCTCGAAATTCTGCATATTCCTTGCGCCAACTTGAATAACATCCACGTTTTCAAAGCAGTCGAGCTGACTTGCGTCCATTATCTCAGTGACTATGGGAAGCCCGGTTTCAGCCTTTGCTATCTCAAGAAGCTTGATGCCCTCCTCGCGCAGTCCTTGGAAGGAATAGGGACTTGTGCGGGGCTTGAAGGCTCCGCCGCGGAGCATTGTTGCGCCGGAGGCCTTTACGAGCCTGGCTATTGAAACTATCTGCTCCTCTGACTCGACGGCGCAGGGACCCGCCATCATAGTGAGATTACCGCCGCCGATCTGGGTATCGCCGACCTTGATGACAGTGTCCTCGGGGTGAAACTTGCGGTTGCACTTTTTATACGGCTCCTGAACGCGCTTTACATCCTCGACTATATCGAGGGCGTTCAATAGGTTTATATCTATTGAAGTGGTATCGCCGATGAGACCGAGAATCGTCTGGTGAATACCGGTGGACTCGTGTATATCCACGCCCTTTGATTTAAGCCATGTCTTGAGCTTGTCAAGCTGACCCTTATCGTGATCCTTTTTGAGTATAACTATCATTGTTTTCTCTCTCCTTTATAAAAAAGGACCCCGCCGCCGTCTGGCAGTGGGGTCCGATTAAGCCTTTATAAGCCCTGTGTCACCCAATCAAGCCAAACGGGAATAAGCCTTACCGTAATAAAAGGTAAAGCTGAAGAAATAATAACCGTATTCGGCTTTGATCGCTGAACGAATCATAACGGGCTCCTTAAGAAAAGTTGTGCATAGTTTAGCACTTTTATGTGTAAAAGTAAAGAGGTTTTTTTATTTTTTCAGTCGCAGACCTTGACAGTCCAGCCGCGGACGTCGGGCCTTGTGCCCCACTGTATGCCGGTCAGCTCGTCGTAGAGCTTCTGTGTCAGTGTGCCAATCCCGCCTCCGCCGATAAGAAGGCTCTTGCCTTCAAACTCTATCTGACCGACCGGGGAGACGACGGCGGCTGTGCCCGTGCCCCACATCTCCTCCATATGCCCGTTCTCGGCGGTCTCGATGACCTCGTCGACGCTTATGAGCCGCTCCTCGACGGGAAGACCCCAGTCGCGGCAGACCTCAAGGATGCTCCTTCTCGTTATACCGGGAAGAACGCTGCCCTGAAGCAGGGGAGTTACGACCTTGCCGTCGATCTTGAACATTATGTTCATCGAGCCGACCTCTTCGATATACTTGCGGTGTACTCCGTCGAGCCATAGCACCTGACTGTAGCCCCTTTCGGCGGCGCGCTCGCCGGCGCGGATGGAGGCGGCGTAGTTCCCGCCGCACTTTGTGAAGCCGGTTCCGCCTCGGACGGCGCGGACGTCCTCGTCCTCAATGGCGATCTTTACAGGGTTGAGCCCTTCGGGGTAGTAGTTGCCGGAGGGGGAGAGAATGATGCAGAAGATATACGTCTTGCTCGCATGAACTCCCACGGTGCAGTCGGTGGCGATGATAAAGGGGCGGATATAGAGGCTTGCGGCCTCCTGAGTCGGCACCCAGTCGCGCTCAAGGCTGACGAGCTGCTTCAGCGCCTCAACGCAGAAATCAACGTCCACCTCGGGGATGCACATCCTCCGTGCAGAATCGTTCATCCTGCGGAAATTGTCGGCGGGACGGAACAGCCATATCGAGCCGTCTGCGCGGCGATAGGCCTTCAGACCTTCGAATATCTCCTGCGCGTAGTGGAATACCATGCAGGACGGATCGAGCGAGAAGGGCCCGTAGGGTACTATGCGCGGATCGAACCAGCCCTTGCCCTCTTCGTAATTCATAAGGAACATATGATCTGAAAAGAATTTGCCGAAGGGCAGAGGGTCGACTGTCGGCTTTGCCTTCAGAGCCGGCGCGAGCTCAACGCGGATTTTTTCCATTTATCTCAACTCCCAATTTAGTTTGTATCAGCTGAAAACAGGCTTATTCTATCACTTTAAATCGCGAAACGCAATAAGGTCAGCGGTATTTCTTGCAAGAAATAGCAGGTGTTACAACGTGCTTTTGGACTCAAGTAATAATATAGTTGAAAATGCTGAAGAAATGTGATAATATCAATATGTATATTTATCGCCTGAGAAAAAACGATTTATTTACCTGCCAGTCATGGAAGGAGTGCAAATAAATGAGCAAGATATCAAAGAGGATAATAACCCTTTTCCTTGCCGCAATAATGACGCTGAGCGGTCTATCGGGAGCGTTCCCGGCGGCGTTTGCCGAAGATGAGGTAAACGACGGGGCCGCAAGTGTCGAAGAATCTGACGCGGAGCTCGCGGAGAAACCGACAGGGAACCCAGCGGAAGAGCCAACGGAGGAGCCGGAGCCTGTGGAAGAGCCGAATACAGAGACAGACGGTTTCGAATCGGAGCAGGAGCCGGAGGAGGAAAGCGAGCGTCCGCTCGATCTCAGCCTTATTGTCTCCGACGAGGCGGAGCTATGCCTGAAAACGAGGGAGAGCGTGGTCGACGCCGGCAGCTATCCTGCAATAAGACTATGGAATTCTGAGGAGAGCCTTCATAACGTAAGTTTTGCGGAGGAGCATTACGGAGAGAAGATAGTGCTTGCCTGCGCGGTATACGACGCTCTCAGCGAAGAAACCGGTATCGCTTTTACCCAAAGCACGAAGGTATACGTGAGCGGAGGAGCGATAGGCGCCGGAGAATACGCTCTGTATCTATACGAGGGCGACGAGCTGAGACCTGTGAATACCGAGAGAGACGGCGACGCGATATTGTTTGAGACGGAGGAGCTTTCCCTATTCGTGCTTACTGAAGAGATCGGTGACTCCGAATCAGAAGAGGAGCATAAGGCGGAAGAAGAGCCTGCCTCAGAGCCGATCGTCCACGACGATCTTATCGAGGTCGAGGCGTCTGACGACGAGCCGCTTCTTCAGACGGACGAGCTGAGCGACGAGACGCTTGCGCTTCTCGGGATTGAAAGGAAAGCGGAGAACACAGGGGCGGCAACGGCGAAAAAAGGCGGAGAACTCACTTGGAGAAAAGGAGACGCAGCATACCCCGCGGAAGGTGACGACGGAGAAGAGAACGAAGAAACGGACGGAGAGGAAGAAGAACCCGGACTTCCTTGGGCATCCGAGACCGTTACGATCGAGACGCTTACGATCGAATGGAAGGCCGTCACGCATAACCAGTGGGTAGATCCCATACACAGGGATTTAGTCTGCGACACGGATTACGTTCCGGACCAGAAGTTCCAGATAGATATCAGCCTGAACGGGGACGAGATAATCCAGCCCGGCGCATTGGAGCTTATCTTCCCGGCGTATCTCTGGAAGACCAGAGACGGTGAGGAGGCGGGAAGGCTGTACCTCAGCGTACCGGCCGAGCCAGATCACGATGCTGAGTTTGCATGGAGACGCGCAGGTGACAGCATCATCATAACGAATACGCATAAGATGACGTCTACATCGCGCATCCTTATACAGGCGGCGTTCAGAAACGTTAAGGCGCACGATATGCGCGACGGAACCGATTCGAGAACTTTCAACGATTTTTTCAACGTACAGGCGAACTTAACAAACAGCGAGGGGAAAACGCTTACAAGGATAGGAAACCAGCACTTTAAAGAAAACGGCGAGCCGGAGACAAAAACGGTGCCGGTTCTGGACGAAAACGGTGAACAGGTCTGCGACGAGGAAGGTGAGCCCGTGACGAGGGAGGAGTATGTATATACTCCGATCTATGCAACGATCGATACGCACGCAGCGGCAAAGGTGCTCACGAAGAACGCGCTCAATCCGTATATCCAGAATGAGTACTATACGTATTTCACCGTTCCGGCAGAGCTTCCCGCGGAGTATTTGCCCGAGAATCCGGAAAAATACGCATATGCCAGATGGACAATAAGAGCGATAGCGTCCGGCAGCCAGCCGTATACCATGACGCTTACCGACACGGTGGGTAGCAAGTACGGGGACGTGATACTCTGTGCGGACGGACTAAATAAGGACGTCTACGGAGTCGAAACGAAGGGACCGGACGAGGGAACGAACGGCAAGCAGATAACGATAACACTGGTAGAGGGCTACACGACGAACGCGAGGAGCGTTGTGATCTGGACGGCTTATCCGAAGAGCACGATGAGAGAAGGAGTTCCCTACTACGTAGAGAATAAAGCGAAGCTGACCGTTATCGGCCAAGACGACGAGTGGGACGGAATCATGGAACACGCCGACTTCGAGGGCAGAGGCGAGATGTTCCGCGAGGGAGTAGACTATACGGAGACGACTGACGAGTACGGCGACAGCAGGAGGAAGCCTGCTCTCGTGAAGGAGATAGAGGTCAGCGCACAGGCAAGGATACAGCTCCCGATAACTTACAGGATCACAAAGCAGTGGGATGATAACGACGACGCCAAAGGTCACAGACCGGCTTATCAGTATATTGTAATATACAGAGACGGTTATATATGGAGAGAGTTC
Source organism: Oscillospiraceae bacterium (assembly GCA_902765975.1). Taxonomy (GTDB): domain Bacteria; phylum Bacillota; class Clostridia; order Oscillospirales; family Oscillospiraceae; genus RUG626. Next base: position 4,271 of record CACXBO010000219.1, on the reverse strand, counting down.
TACCTTAGAGAATTCGACAACGCCGCAGAGGAAGACCCGAACAACCCCGGTCAGTATATCCACACGTGGACGTACGAGTGGGACGACGGCGGCCAGCCGCATGTATATGATGTAGAGGAAAAATATCTCAGCAGCGGTGATGAGCATAAGGATTATTACGTAGGCGACGAGGGACACGATCCCGGCGAGCCGGACGACTACAGAGAGTATTACCGGTGGTACTACGTGCAGGCAGGAAAGCGCTACGACAGCGCTGCGCATACATGGACCTTCACAAACAGGTACCAGGAGATGTCATACAGGGTCGTAAGGTATCCTTTCGTATGGAGGAGATATTCCCTTTCCGTATCGAAGCAGCAGTATACCTATTTATATTCCGACAAAACCAATTCATACGACAAGCTGCTTAACCTGCTCCGCCGCGGAGAGAGCGTTATAGTGCCGTATTACCTGAATACTTATGCAGAGATCTTCGAGCTCACCTACGACGGCGCCGATACCGCAGAAGAGTGGAAGAAATTTGAAAACTATGGGAAGCGTGATGCGAGAGCAGAGCTTGAAGAGGGCTCGATGTATCTGAAGGATCTGGTCAATTTCCCGCAATACGACAGAGCGCTCAGTCCGGGCGAATACGACATCCAGTCCGTTGACCTTTCCGGGTTCACGGTATACGAATGGCGTCAGCAGTATATGCTGGATGAGGACGGCAACTACGTGCCCGACCCATTCGTAGAATGGAACTATCATTCAAATTATGAGCTGACAGCGGAGACGGAGCTTCAGGTTCTCGGCTGCTCATACGAGAACGGAGCATGGGGCGAGTGGAAGGTTTACGCCACGATGCTGAACGGAGTGATAACTCCTGCAGAGGAAGGAGTGATGGTAAGCGGACGCAGAGTAATATTCCCAGCCGGAGTGCATAAGGTCAAGACCCGCGTCGATTCAAAGGCCGGCGAGGTATACATGAGCTTTACCGCGAACATCCGTGTTTATCCGGCAGAGAGCCTCAAGCCGTTCATAGAGGAGGCGTTCGAGCATAACTATGCCGAGACCTATGCAATGGTCTCGATAAGGAATATCGGAACGTCGCGCATTATGCACCCTGAGGACGTCTCGCCCACCGTGGAGCGCGGATGTGAAGCTACGGCGTATCTGCACGGCAGAAACTTCAGGACTGCCGCGTCTCTCGACAAGGAGTACGTATTCAGCGAAGAAGATGGCACTTATTTTGAGTATGACGTAACAAAGCAGGAGTTTATCTTCACAAACAGAGTGAATCTCGTGCTTCAGTCTACTGTTCTTGAAAGTGATTTGTTCAGAGAATTCGTTGAGGACGGCACGCTGCCGAATACAAAGGGAGGCACGTTCTACGATCTCCTGCCGGAGGGCGTACAGCCTGTCCTTGAGAGCATCCGCGTCGGAGTATACTCCGACAATCCGAATATCTGGTATACAAACGGAACGTCGGAGGATAAGGTCCTCGATGCTTATACGATAGAGAACTTCAGAGGCAGCGGAAAAACGCTGCTCGTAGTCAAGGTAGAGTTTAACGACCATTTTTCCTTCGCAACGGAGGAGCAGACGGAGAATAACCGCAGTATGGATCCGGCACACTATCCCAGAAACGGCTGGAGGAATACGCACACCCTGTTCTACAAGTCAAAATGCGTATCGAGCGAGGCGGAATCAAGGGCTGTAAACGGTATGATACCGCTGTTCACGAATACCGTAGCTTTTGAAGCGGACGAGGAGACCATAGCGAGCCTGATGGGCTGGCAGGGCGAGCCGGACGATCCGACGGCTGATAACAATCTGCGCTCACGGGCAGAGCTGACAGTCGGAGACAAGAATTATGCCGGGATAATGACAGATCTTGACCCAAACAGGGACAGCAATAATTTCGTTTACGCATCAGCATCCGTAGACCTGACAGCCGCTGTAATACAGGCCACCTTCTACGGCAGAAAAGAGACGTCCTCAGACGGCATCAAGTGGTCTACGGGAGAACTGAACGACGTAAGCACGTACGAGGGAACGACGTATTCATACAGGCTGAGAATGGAGATAGAAGCCGGCGGAGCAGCGGGAAACATCATCTTCTACGATCCGGTCGACGTTTACCGCTACCAGCCGGGCAGCACGAAGTACGACGGAAAGGGCTATTGGAGCGGCTCGCTCCTGAGCGTCGACGCTACTCAGCTCCAGTCTCTTGGCATTGCTCCGGTAGTATATTATTACTACGGAGAAGGGGCTGTTCCGTCATCGCTGGACGACCTGTTAGACGTCGGTACGTCAACGCTTTGGGAACGCGAGGGCTGGACGAGTGACCCCGGCGATTTCGGCGGCGATATGAGCCGTGTAAAAGCCGTCGCAGTGGATGCGAGACACGACGTTAACGGCGAGGAGTACATAGCTAAGGGCTGGGAAGAGATAGTTGACGAGTTCGGAGAGACACAGATCGTAAACGGCAGGCGAGAGCTCGTCGTGTATCTGCATATGCGCGCGCCGCTTGGAGAAGAGGCGTTTGAAAATTCGGAGGATCGTTTCGATCCGGACGAGAACGCCCATGCATACAACGTAAACTATATCTTCGCTCAGATAAAGAAGGGACAGCAGGCAGGACTTGCGAGATGGAACGCGACCAATGTTACCAAGGTCGGAATAATTCCGTACAAGATCGAGGTCGAGAAGGTCTGGGACGACCTGAACGATAACGACAGAGTCCGTCCCGAAGAGATAGAACTGGAGCTTTACGGCAACGGAGAGTACGTCGAAACAATAACCGTCCGCGCAGACGAGGAAGGCAAGTGGCACGGTACCTTTATGCACGTACAGCGTTTCGATGACGAATACAATCCGATAGAATATTCGATAGTAGAGAAGCCGATCGAGGGCTACAACGATTCGGAAAGCTTCCCTGAGGCGAAGATCGAACGCCTCGCATTCGACGAGAGCAAGCAGAGCTTCAAGATAACGAACCACCACGACAGGATACAGACCTCTATACCCTTCGAGAAGAGATGGGATCTTTCGCTTGGCGGAGACGACTCGAAAGACCGTCCGCAGACCATAACGGTAGACCTCTACAGATGGGTCGAGACCACAGTCACAGACGAGGAAACCGGGGAAGAGAGAACAGAGGGCGACTGGGAGTTCACCGGCTCGAGAAAGATCGTGCGTCCGGACGCCGACGGGAACTGGAAGGGCAGCTTTGAAAACGTATGGAAGTATGAGGACGGGCGCGAGATCGTCTACACAGTCCGCGAGACACCGGTTTACAAGTATATCACAGAATACGACGAGAGCGAATTGAACAGACCCGTAATAGCCAATACGTATTACCCCTTCGGCGATCTCCTTATAACCAAGGAGGTGGAGCACGCCACCGCAGCCGCGCTTGAGAAGGGCGTGTTCTCCTTTGACCTCGTGCTGAAGTATAACGGCGAAGAGGTCGTGGAGCTGTATAACTACGAAAAGACTCTGGCAGACGGTACGACGGAGACGGGCAGAATATTGGGAATAAGCTCGTTTACGCTCAGAGCAGGCGAGTCGCTGCTCATTAAGGATATACGCTCTGAGACGGATTACGAGATAGTCGAGCATCCGTCGGGCGGATACTCACTCATCCGCAAGAGCGGAGATACGGGGACGATCTCTGCTGGCGAAACGAAGAGTGCGCTATTCGTAAACCGCTACGAAAGCTCCGCCTTCGTTGCTCTCAACGTGACTAAGGAGCTTACCGGACGCGCCCTTGCCGGATACCAGTTCAAATTTGAAATAAAGGATGCCGATGGCAATAGCCTCGGTATAGCGTATAACGCCGCGAGTCCAAATGCGACCACGGCAGGCGGAAGCGCGCCCGTAACACTCCAGAATCTCAACTACACGAGCGAGGACGATGGGAAGACCTACTATTATACCGTTAACGAGGTGAAGCCGGAGAACGCCCCGGATTACTACGTATATGACGAAAGGATATTCGGAGTCAGCGTATCGCTCACCGATAACGGCGACGGCACGATGACTTCAGAGGTCAAGTATTTAGGCAAAGTTGATGAGGGAGCGGACCTCGAGGCAGTCGCTGCGACAGTTGCCGAGAGCGCAGAGCCGCCCGTGTTCCGAAATGAGTACCATGCTTACGGCGAGACAGAGCTTAAGGCGTGGAAAACGCTGAGAGGCGGAAACCTTGCGGATTATAAGGACAAGTTTGAGTTTGAGGTCTTACAATCGGACGGTGCCCCGCTCTTAAAGAACGGTGAGCCTGTCGTGGG
>CACXBO010000218.1 GCA_902765975.1 Oscillospiraceae bacterium | reverse complement strand
TTTTATCAGTCCGTTTTCCTTGAGCATCGAGGCGATATACTCCATATTTGCAACCGTGATCTCTTTTTCCTCTTTGACTCCGTCGGAATTCGTCTTCTCCCGAGTTACCGTTTTCATAGCCTCGCGAGGCACGGAAACCGTTATCTGATTATTATCCTCGCCGAGTCCGAGAACGTCTGTAGCGCACATCCACCCGAAAGCGGCAAGCGCCGCGGAGATACAAAGGATAAAGATAAAGTAAAGGATTCCGGATAGACAGCCGAGCCGCTTTCCCCCGCCTCGTGATATGACCTTTTCCTCTTCGTCGGGATATTCTTCGTCGAAATCGAAGTCAACCTCGAATTCCTTCTCTTTCTTTTTCTTTGCGGGTGGCTCAGCGAGAGGGTCAAGTATGACCGGAATTTTTTTCTCCCTGGGCTCAGGCCTTTTCTCCTCCTGAAGAGCGGGAAGCACTTTTGTCTCCTCTGCGGCGTCGCAGTCAATCGTATCGTCGTTTATATTAAGCGTGAGTTCACCGGACGTTCCGATGCTCTCGCCTTTCTCGTTCAGATACTCGATCTTGATCGAATTTTCAGCGGCGGGCCGAGTTTCCGGCTCTGGCTCGGAAGTCTTTAACTCAGTATCACCGTTTATCAGCTCGTTGGTTTCTTTCAGAAACTCATCCCAAAAAGCGTCTTTTTTTTCGTCCATACAGATTCGCGCCTCCTTTTGTGTCAGTCCGACACGCCGCGGCATAGAATACCTCGGATGGCCTGACGGCTCATCGCCCGAGCTGCTGCATAGCCCGGGGCAAGCTAAAATATAAATATGCCGAATGCAGCGGCGGAATGGAGAAAACCATGTTTTGTAATTCCTGCAATAACAACAGCTCTCTCTGGATAATCCTCATTCTCATAATTCTCTTCGGCTGCGGAAATAACTGCGGCTGCGGCTGCGAGAACAACAACAACGGCTGTGGCTGCGGCTGCGGCTGCAACTGAACAACCTCCGCCATTCGGAGCCGCCTACAGGCGGCTCCTTATTTTTTCTTCAGTGATAAGTATATCGGCCGGAATGTCGTGTTCCTCGGTCGGCAGCTCCGGAAGTACGAGCTTTTCTCTCTCTATACCGATCTTTATACCACGGGATGCGGCGAGAAATCTGTCGTAATAACCGCCTCCGCGCCCGAGCCTGTCAAGCTTATCTGAAAATGCGGCGGCCGGTAGAATAATAACGTCGCTGTCTGAAAGAACAGCTTCCTCTCCCTCTTCCGGCTCCAAAAGACCGTTTTCGGTCCTTAATAGCTCTTCTGTTGAGCTTATGAACACTGCCTTCATCTCGTCTCGGGCGGTTATCTTCGGAACGGCAACGCGTTTTCCCAAACTCAAAGCGTGTTCGATAATCGCCGATGTAGCAGGCTCAAACCCAACTCCGACGTAAGTAAAAACGACGTCCGCGTTTTTATATTCGCTGAGAGCAAAAAGTGCGGAAAAGGACGCCTTATCTGAGCTTCTGAGGTACTCCTCGGCGGTGTTTTTTACGGCATCCAGAGCAGTTTTCCTTGCTTCCCGTTTACTCGCCATAGTGGATCTCGGCGCGGACTCTCTCCGCCTCCCGCTCTCCCTTCAGGATCGCAAGGAGCCTAAGTCCGAAATCAACAGCAGAGCCTGCGGCACGGGACGTCGTTACAAGCCCGTCGGTAACCGTGTTCTCAGCCTGCGTCATCATTCCGCTCATTTTATCTTCAAGTCCGGGATAGCAGACGGCCCTTTTCCCTCCGAGCACACCCGCCTTTGTCAAAACCATCGGTCCCGCGCAGATCGCGGCGACGGGTCTCTCCGAAGAGTAATAATCTCTGACAGCATTTAAGGTCTTCTCAGAACAGAGCAGATTGTTTACACCGCGCATACCGCCGGGTATAACGATAAGCTCTCCGTCCGAGACTTCGTCTATGCCGCATTCGGCGGTTATTCTTATTCCGTGGCTGCCTGTTACGACCTCTCCCGCAACAGCCGCAAACTTAACATCTACTCCGCCCCTTTTGAGAACGTCGTATGGGGAAACAGCCTCGATCTCCTCAAATCCGTCTGCCAAAACGATATATACCATATTCATTTCCTCACTTTCCCTTTATCCTCTCGCCTAAAACTGCGCACATAAAAGCGGGCAGTCTCATTGCTCTCCCGATACGTTTCGGCTCCTTG
>CACXBO010000217.1 GCA_902765975.1 Oscillospiraceae bacterium | reverse complement strand
ACGATATTGGGGTGAGATAGCATAGCGACAGCCTGGCTCTCAGCGTGGAACCTGCGGCGAAGCTCCTCGTTCTCTGCGAGATCGGACTTCAGTATTTTTATCGCTACGAAGCGGTTGAGTCTGTGGCATCTCGCCTTATAGACTACCGCCATACCTCCCGTGCCAATCTTCTCCAGTATTTCATATCTGTTATCAAGGAATTTCCCAATGTAATTATCTTCCATAACGATCCCTCCCGTTTTCGGGTCATGCTCGAAATTGATTAAAACCGTAATGCCTTAAAGCCTGAGCGCTGCGACGGTGACGTTATCCGGAGCGCCTCTTGAAAGAGCAAGTTTAATAAGCTTCTCACAGCAGCTTCCTATCTTGCTCTCGCTCATAACGGCGTCCAATATCTCGCTGTCACGGACGATATTGGTAAGTCCGTCGGTCGAGAGAAGCACCGTATCTCCCGGGGATAAATCTTCGCGGAAAACGTCGCTCTCGACTGTGTCCAGCGTTCCCACAGCTCTTGTTATAAGGTTTTTATTCGGGTGATGCAGCGATTCCTCTCTCGTTATGTCGCCCCGCTCCACCATATCCTCAACGAGGCTGTGATCTCTCGTTATCTGCCTTATCTCTCCGGACGATATGAGATACGCCCTGCTGTCGCCCACGTTGATGACTGTAAGCTTTCCGTTCTCGGCTACAGCAGAAACGAAAGTCGTTCCCATTCCGTTCATATCGTCGTTAGCTATGCTCAGCTCATAGACCGCCGTGTTTGCAAGTACGACGGTGTCGCGCAGAACGTCCTCGATATCGGCGTTCTTATCCTCCGCCATACGTCGCCTGATCTCGGTGCGGTAGACCTTTACGGCAAGATCGCTGGCTACGTTTCCCGCCTTCGCGCCGCCCATCCCGTCGCAGACCGTGAGGATGGCCTGTCCGTTTTCGCAAGAGATCCAGAAGGCGTCCTGATTCTGCCTCCTGACCTTACCCTTATCGGTTATCCCATAAGCTTCCATACGTTATCCTCATCCACTCTGTAAGCTTTTTTCTTTTTCACGTTTTCTGCGAAGCTGACCGCATGATGCGTTTATATCCGGGCCGAGCTTTCTTCTGACGGTCACGTTGACTCCGCGCTTTTCGAGAAGAGCAATAAATGCCTTCAGGTGCTCCGGGGTGCTTGGCTTCAGCGGACTCTCCTCCACCTCGTTAAGCGGTATAAGATTTACGTGCGCTCCCATTCCGCCTATCAGTCCGGCAAGGCGTTCCGCGTGTTCAGGAGTATCGTTTACTCCGTCGATCATCGCGTATTCAAAGCTTATTCTGCGTCCCGTTTTCTCATAGTATCTGCGGCAGGCCGCCATCAGCTTCTGAACGCCGTAAGCTCTGTTTACCGGCATTATCCGGGTTCTAGTCTCATCGTCAGGCGCATGGAGAGAAACCGACAAGGTTAATTGTAAATTATACTCGGCCAGTTTGTCAATCCCCTCCGTAAGCCCGCAGGTTGAAAGGGAGATATGGCGCATTCCGATATTGAGTCCGTTCGGGTCGTTAACAAGCCGCAAAAAACGTATCACGTTCTCAAAATTGTCGAGCGGCTCGCCTATTCCCATCATCACGATGTTAGATATCTTAAGCCCTGATTCAAGCTCTGAAAACATGACCTGATCGAGTATCTCGGACGGCGCAAGGCTCCTCACCCTGCCGCCGATCGTTGAGGCGCAGAAGGCGCAGCCCATTCTGCAGCCGACCTGGCTTGAAACGCAGACAGTGTTACCGTGATTATACCGCATAACGACGGTCTCTACGGCGTTTCCGTCGGCGAGCTCCCAAAGATACTTGACCGTTCCGTCAAGCCTGGATTCCTGCTTTCTCAGCACTGCGGGATGCGTGATGAAAAACTCTTCGCCGAGTCTTTCGCGCAGCGCCTTCGGAACGTTTTTCATCTCGTCAAAAGAGGTCACGCCCTTCCAAAGCCAGCCGAAAACCTGAGATGCTCTGAATTTTGGCTCACCCATCTCGCCGAGCTTCTCCGCCAGCTCTTCGGGATATAGACTTTTTATATCGGTTTTCAGTCCGATCTCCTTCTCATTCTGCATATGAAAAACCCGTCCACGTTATTTTCTCCCGGAAGGATTGTGAGCATACCGTCGCTCTTTCCAAAGTGTCCCGGAAGCGTAAAGCCCTCAAGAGCAAAATCACCGTTTTCACGCAGGAATGCCTCAGCGACTTTCTCGTTCTCTTCCTTCAGTATCGTACAGGTGGAATAAAGGAGCGTTCCGCCCTTTTTGACGTTTTTTGCGCTCTCTCTGAGGATCGAGAGCTGTATCTCCGGCAGCTTTTCTATCTCGTCCGGGGATTTATATCTTATCTCAGGCTTTTTTCTTATAACTCCGATGCCGGAACAGGGAACGTCAGCAATCACAAGGTCGCAGCTCTCCCTGAGCGTTTCATCCGCGCTTCTCGCGTCGGCGGGCTCGGTCTCTATTATGTGAATACCAAGTCTCTCCGCTCCCGAATCGATCAGCCTGAGCTTTTTTTCGTGTATGTCGCGCGATATTATCCTGCCCTTATCTTCCATCATCACGGCGGCGGCAAAGCTTTTGCCGCCCGGCGCTGCACAGGCGTCCAAAACCGTCTGTCCCGGTCTCGGAGCCGCTGCGCAGACAGCAAGATAAGCCGATATATCCTGAACGTAAACGGCGCCATTTCTGAACGCTTCAAGAGACTCCACTCCTCCGCCCGTCAGATAGTAGGCGTTGTCAAGTATTCCGGACTCAGTCAAGCCGCTCTCATTGGGCTCCATCGGCTTCAGCGTATTGCGGATAAGAGTGACCGGAGCAGGTCTGTTGCCGGCTGCAAGGATCTGTTCGCAGAGCTCTTCGCCGTACTCCTCTGTAAGCTTCTTTACAAGCCATAACGGGTGGCTGTATTCAACGGAGAGCTTTTCCTCGCGCGTCCCGGCTATT
>CACXBO010000216.1 GCA_902765975.1 Oscillospiraceae bacterium | reverse complement strand
GAACATCTTCATCTGCTCGCGGGACGTGTTCTGCGCCTCGTCGAGGATTATGAAGCTGTCGTCGAGCGTGCGGCCGCGCATATAGGCAAGAGGCGCGACCTCGATATCCCCGCGTTCAAGGTATTTCGTGTAGGTCTCGGCGCCGAGCATCTCAAAAAGCGCGTCGTATAGCGGGCGCAGGTAAGGATCGACCTTGCTCTGGAGGTCGCCGGGCAAAAAGCCGAGCCTCTCTCCCGCCTCTACCGCAGGTCTCGTAAGCACGATGCGGTTTACCTCCTTTGCGCGGAAGGCGGCAACTGCTGCGGCGACGGCGAGATAGGTCTTTCCTGTTCCCGCAGGGCCGATGCCAAGGGTGATCACGTTCTTTTTTATCGCATCCACGTATTTTTTCTGCCCGAGAGTCTTCGCCTTTATCGGCTTGCCCTTCGCGGTAACGCAGATGACGTCGCGGGCGAGCTCGTCGATCTTGTCCTCGTTGCCCGCCTTTACAAGTCCGATTATATATCGCACGTTCTGCGCGTCGATATTCTCGCCCTTCGCCGCGAGAGCTATCAGCCCCTCAATGGCGTTTTTGGCGTACATCACGTCCTCGGCCTCTCCGGATATCTTTATCTCCGATTCTCTGTCCGTTATTCGGACGTTCATCTCGTTTTCGATTAGCCTTAGATTTTCATCAAACGAGCCAAACACGTTTATAACGTGCTCCATCCTGTCTACGTTAAGTATCTGTTCCGTCATATTGCCTCCGCACCCTATAGGTCGGCTATCTCCTCAAGGCACTCAGCCCTCAGCGTCAAAACGTATAGCCCGTCTTCGCGCCTCAGTTCAAACCCTGTGTCGGTCACGCTTCCGCTTCCGATCATCCCGTTCAGCCTTGAAATAAGCCTTGCCTTTAATATTGCCTCCGCCTCCCTCTCGCTCAGCTCCGCAGCCATAGGCCGCCACTCATAAAAGCTCTCGCGTAATACTGACGTTGGTAGAAGACCTCTGTCAAGAAAGGACAGGCGTTTATTCTCCGTTATTTTATCACAGCAGGTATATGGATTTCCACCCGTAAAATAAAAATTTATTCTTTTTTCTCCGAAAATGGCTGCGGTCCTGCCTTTTTCCGCCCCGGTATACTCTTTTTTTACGCAGGAGACCGGGATCGCCTCGCTCAGCTCGTACCAGGTCCGCGCCGTCACTCGCGCTTCAGCCCTGTTCTCCCATGGGAAGCTCTCACAGAGAAGCTGCCCCTCCGCGACCGTGTCGCCCTTTTGTACGGTCGCCGTGCCGCGAGTCACAACGACTTTTACAACGACCCCGCCGCGCTTTGCTCTCAGCTCGCTTTTTTCCTCCCTTACCGGCTTATCCGTCTTTTCCCTGACTATCACCCACGCGGTGCTTCCTCTCACGTTGACCGTTATCCACGCGAGCTTCGGTATTTTCAGAACGAGCCGGTTTTCCAGCATTCTGTTATCGACCGAGAAGGCGGAAGCTCCCGGCCTCACGCCCTCCTCTCTGAGCGCCGAGAGAATGACGGCGGTCGGTATCTCTCTGTTCCCTCTGACCTCTATCTGCCAGATATAGAAGGACGAGGTCCAAACGGCTCCTACGGAGAGGAGGAGACCGAGGAAAAGCGCGTAACGACGTCGGAGTCCTTTGAAGAAATACGGAATGCCGAAGCTCTCCTTAACGCTCAGCGACAGAAGCCCTCTTTTCTCAAGCTCCCTGAGCTTTCTCAGTCCGGAGGGCTTGACCGTAAGCTCTGTTTCACCGTCGCCTGACGTTTTAACGCCGCGAAAGGCGATCTCGCCTGCCGCGCAGAGATTGATGAGCCTCTCTGCCGATATGCCGAATACCGCGACCCGTACCGAGCCCGTTATGCTTTTTCCTCTTCTCATGTCAGGTACTCCAGCGCCAGTATCTCGCCCTTGATAACGAGCTCAAGATCGCTCATAGCCTCTATCTCAAGACCCGCGCCGCGAAATCTCAGTATCAGCCTGCCCGCATTCACGCTTATCTCCTCCGCGGCATAGCTGAGAAGACCGCGGTGGTTCTCTATATGAGCGCGTGAGTTTCCTGTTATGGTTACCCTCGATACTCCCGCCGCCTCCGAAGGGAGGCTGAACACCTCTGCCGCTTTTTCAAGGGCGCGCACCGTCCTTCTTTTCCTCATAAGGATCACCTCGGCTAATACTATGCCGAAACGGGATATTTTACGCACTCCGCCCTCATATACTCTCTTAAAAAGGGGGCGCTGTAAGATGAAGCTTTCAGTCCTGCGCGGAAAGGCGTACGACGCTCTTTCCATTATAGGGCTTATCTCGATAACCGTTGGTCTCTGCGTTTTCACCGCTGAGATGACGGATGCGGCAAGAAGCGGTGTCGAGCTCTGCTGGAATGTGATAATTCCCTCGCTCTTTCCCTTTTTTGTCGTCTCGCAGCTAACGGTAAGGCTCGGACTCGCGGATAAGCTCGGGAGACTGTGTTCCCGCGTTATGCGGCCTCTTTTCGGCGTAAGCGGCAAATGCGCCCCCGCCCTCATACTCGGCTTTATCGGCGGTTACCCTGTTGGCGCTAAGACTGTCATCGCGCTGTATACAGAGGGCGGGATAACGAAAACCGAGGCTGAGCGTATGCTCGCCTTCTCAAACAATTCAGGTCCTGCCTTTATTCTCGGAGTGGTCGGCGCAGGGATATTCGTGGACGCCCGCGCCGGACTCGTGCTCTATCTCGCGCACTTTACCGCCTCGCTTATTATCGGACTTTTCTTTAAACGCTACAGAAAGGGCGAAAAGCCCTCGGACGATACCTCGTTTTCGGCAAAAAAGAGAGAGCCTCTGTCTCAGGCTATCGTCTCGTCGGTATCGCAGGCCTTCTCATCATCGCTCGGCATCTGCGGCTTCGTCGTTTTCTTCACGGTGCTGACTCGGCTTATATTTCTATCCGGCATACTCGGGCGTCTTGCCGAGCTTCTCTCCGGAATTTTCGGGCTGTCGGAGGAGCTCTGTCTATCGGCTCTCACCGGGATAATCGAGCTAACAGGCGGCGTCTGGCGGCTGCGCGAAGCCTCGGACTCGATAACCGCCTCGCTCGCAATGGCGGCATTTATGCTCGGCTGGGCAGGTATCTCCGTACACTGCCAGGTGCTGAGCTTTCTGCGGGATACCGGCCTCTCTTCCGCGACCTATATCATCGGGAAGCTTTTTCACGGAATTCTGTCCGCTCTTATAACTCTTCTAATATCAAGGTTTTTCTCTCCGCCGGAAAGCGTCGCTTCCATCCTCGCAGAGGAGGTTCAGGGTCTGTCAGAGCTGGATTTCCGATCTACCCTTGCGGCCGCTCTGCCGCTAAGCGCCGCGGTTTTCCTTATTTTTCTCTGCATTTCACTCTTTTCGGCAAAAAAGGCTGGAAAAAGAGGACAGAATGGTTTATAATGTTATTCAAAGGAGCTGATCTCATGCTTTTCAATAAAAAAATCGAGCCCTGCTGCTCATACTGCATGAAGGGCTCAAAGATAAACGAACGTGAAGTCGCCTGTCTCAGAAAGGGAATAGTGTCCTCCGGCGGCCGCTGCACTCAATTCAAATACGACCCGCTTCGCCGCGAGCCGCCTCATCCCGCCTTGCTGAAAACCGAGGGCTTTTCGGAAGAGGATTTTCAGTTGTGAAAAAATTTACGCAGACCGCTTTTCGGCGGTCTGCGTTTTCGTTTATTTGCCTGTTTTGATCTTGAAGCTGCCGCCGGCATCCTCAAGCGTTATCTCCTTAGGTATCTCTGGCTCCTGAACGGGCTTTGGCCCAGACTCTTTTTTCTTTTTCCCTCGCGTCAGGATGATCGATAGAAAAACAATGATCGCACCGGATACAGAGGTCATAATGATCGTTTGAATAACGCTGCGGACGTTCTGATAATCGGAAATAAAAAGCGGAAGGATTAGGTCCAGAAGCGCGGCCGCGCTTCCGGCAATACAGATTGCAGGCAGAGTTTTACGGTTTAGCAGTTTTTTTATCGGCATATTCGGGAAAAGCGCCTTTGCTCCGAGGACGATCGCTCCGAAAACCAGAGCTGCGAGTGCTACTGAGCCGAGCACTTTTCCGAGGGCAGGACTGAGCATAGGCCAAACGAGGCCCAGGGCGAAAAGTATCACCGTTCCTATTGCCCACAGAGGCACAAGCACGAGAGCGCGGACCCCAACAGGTAAATTCAAGAGCTTTTTTGATACAGCGGCTTTCAAGCCGGGGCGCTTCTTTTCCTCTTCGTCCTCCGTATCCTCCGAGTCGCCCGCTGCGGCGGCTTCCTCAGCCTCCGCCCGGTCAATATACGCTGAGTTTTTGCCGTCGTCCTCCAGTATTTCCGCAGGAGAACCGAACATTCCCGCAACGGCCACCCCCGCCGCGGCTACCACGGCTGCCGCGGCTCCGGCAGCTCCCGCCTTTTTCTTCTCTTCCTTCTTCATCTTTAATGACCTCATTTGAAAAGCGCGTAATTTACGAGATTCGCGACAGCCTCAACGACTTTTCTGTCGCTTTCATCGCCTTCCGACGCGGTAAACACCGCCAAAATATACGGTCTCTCCTTCCAGACGAGTATAACGTCGTTGTACGAGGGATTCGAGCCGTAGTTATGCCCTGACTTATGGGAATAGTCCCACTGCGTCATTCCCTCTGCGAGATATGTATAATCGGAATTCGTACACGCCGATCTGTATAGCTCAGAATACTCCGTACCCTCTCTGAAATAGTCGTACAGCTCGTTCCAAAGGACTACAAAATCCTCCGCCGTTGCATTCGGAGCCCACATTCCGCCCGTTTTGAGGCTCTCGCAGCCGAGCTCGTCCATATATTCGTTATGGAAATCTCTTCCGAAATAGTCGAGCAGCATTATATACGCCACGTTGTCGCTTATTGAAAGAGCCTGCGTTATCAGGTAAGCAACGGTATATCTCGAGCCGAAAGCGGTATATCTTATTGTACCCGATCCCTCGTGATAGTGTTTTTCTTTATACATAAGCATCGTTGAGAGATCGTAGTTCTCGCGTTCAAGATAGCGGCAAAGGGAAAACACATAAGCTGCCTTTATCGTACAGGCCGAGAAAAACCCGTCGCCGGAATTATACGAAAAGCCGTTCTCTCCGTCTAACGGATAGGCGATAACGCTTATCCGCTTTTTATATCCTCCAAGAATATCCTTTATCGATTCAAGGACGGTGAGCTGAGACTCGGTGAACTCTCCCCAAGTGTGAAGCCTGTTTTTCACGGTAGAGGCTATCTTCTCTCTGTCCACCTCCGGCTTGACGTAAGCAGGTTCCTGCTCCTGCTCCTGCTCCGGTTCTGGCTCGGGTTCGGGTTCGGGCTCTGTCGCCGTATCGGGCTCATAAGTCGGCTCCGGCGCAGAAATATTCTTTACTTCATACAGATCCGGCTGTGGGACAATTATCTTATGCGCAGGCTCTTCCTCCGGGGCAAACAGGCCTCCGCAGGAGGTGAGCATTATGCAGACGGCAAGCGAAGAGGCGATAATCCGCGCCGCACTTTTCACAGCGTTACTCATCCATACTGCCGCCCAAGTTGCTTATTGAGAGCACGTGGCAGCGCCCCGCGCCGAGGACGCGCTCCATTTCCGCTTTGAAACCTGTAAGCATTTCGTCCGGCACGAACGCCTGGATAGTGCCGGCGAAGCCGCCGCCGTGTACTCTCGACGCGCCCCTGCCGCCCAAAAGCCTCGCTGCGAGGGCAAGAGCGACAGCGACCTCCTGATGCTCCTTTGCGCCCGTCGGGACGATGTTCTGCAGGTAAAGCCAGCTCGATCTGCCGGATTCGTTCACAAGGTCAAGGAAGGCATCAAAGTCGCCTCTCGATAAAGCTTCAGCCTCACCGTCGACCCGCTTGTTCTCTTCAAAAATGTGCATTGCTCTGAGAACGGCTCTGTCGCCGCAGGTTTTTCTGACCTCGGATATGCGAAGAAAGAATTCCTCCTCGCTCACCTCGCGGAGAACGCTTTTGCCGAACAGAGCGGAAACAGCCTTCATCTCGTCGGTAATGGCGGCGTACTCGTCGGTGAGGGCAGCGTGATCCGCCCCCGAATCAATTATACAGAGCTTGTATCCCGCCGATTCAAGGTCAAAATCCACCTTCTTAACGGCGGGAGCAGCCTGGTCTTCAAAGTCTATATACACGATGCTGCCGACGGATGAAGCCATCTGATCCATAAGCCCGCACGGCTTGCCGAAAAAGACGTTCTCCGCATACTGCCCTATCTTCGCTATCTCGACGGCGTCGCATTTCCCGCCGAAGAACAGTCCGTTGATCACGTTCCCAATTAGCACCTCGAAGGCGGCTGAGCTTGAAAGCCCGCTGCCGGATAGCACGTTTGAGGTAACGTAGGCGTCGAAGCCGCGTATCTCGCAGCCCTTCTGAATGAAAGCCGCCGCAACTCCCCTGATAAGCGAAGCCGTCGTACCGTATTCCTTTGGGTCGGGTCTGAGCTCCGAAAGATCGACAACGCACATCGGATAGCCCTCCGAAAGGACGCGGATAATTCCGTCGCCGTTTTCCGAAACTGCTGCAACCGTTCTGAGGTCCACCGCTCCTGCTATGACCTTGCCCCTCTCGTGATCGGTGTGGTTTCCGCCTATCTCCGTCCTCCCGGGTGCTGAAAAAACGTGCTCAGCCTCACGGCCGAATGTATTTGAAAAGCCCTGCTTATTTCTCTCAAACATAGCTGACCTCCGAATTGTTATTATATTGTTATGATACTTGACATTTTTCCAAAATGCAAGTGAAATCGGCTTAGATTGACAAATACCGGCAAGGATATTAAAATAAGCTCAGAAAATACCGGAGGCATAAAGAATGAGGATACTGGTTATTGACGGACAGGGCGGCAATCTCGGCCGTCAGCTTGTGAAAAGAATATCCGAGGAGATCCCGAACGCAGATATAACCGCCGTGGGCACAAACAGCATTGCTACCGGGAATATGCTCAAGGCCGGCTCATGCCGCGCCGCCACGGGCGAGAACGCCGTCATCGTCGGGACTCGAACGGCGGATATCATCGTCGGCCCCGTCGGTATAGTAGTCGCCGATTCTCTTCTCGGCGAGGTAACTCCCGCTATGGCAGTTGCAGTCGGGCAGTCCGCCGCGCATCGCGTGCTCGTACCGATGAATCGCTGCGAAACTCTCATTGCAGGAGTGTCAGGCTCGACCGCAGCCGCAGTTATAGACGACGCGGTCAGAATGATAAAGGAGCTCTGCGAACAGTAAAAAATTTTTCTTGACTTTGCGCGATTATCGCTATATAATAACTAAGCTCTTAATTCAATAACCGATGTGAGAACACTCACGGGGCATATGGAGAAGTCGCGTAGCCCGGTCGAGCGCGCACGATTGGAAATCGTGTAACGGTCAAAAGCCGTT
>CACXBO010000215.1 GCA_902765975.1 Oscillospiraceae bacterium | reverse complement strand
TTTCTCCGCCCTTGATATTCAGGACGACCTTCAGACGCTCTACACCTCCGGTACTGTGTTCCACGCCTTCCTCGGCGAGAAGCTTCCGGACTGGAAGGCGGCGGCAAACCTCGTCCGCAAGATAGCAGAGAACTACAAGCTCCCCTATTACACGATGAGCCCCACCTATTCCGTCTGTGCGGATCACGGCTATCTCACCGGCGAACAGTACCTTTGCCCGATCTGCGGCAAGAAGACAGAGGTATACAGCCGCATAACCGGCTATTACCGCCCGGTTCAGAACTGGAACGACGGCAAGGCGCAGGAGTTTAAGGACAGAAAGGTGTATAACGTCGGACGCTCCGTTCTCACACATACCGGTCCGAATGCAGCACCCGCCGACGATGTCGCAGAGGCTAAGCCCGCTCAGTCGCGCCCGGAGAACGACGGAACCGTGCTTCTCTTCAAAACTCCCACCTGCCCCAACTGCAAGGCGGCGGCGGCCCTTCTCGACAAGGCCGGAGTTACCTTTACCGCGCTCAACGCGAACGAAAACGTCTCGCTCGTAAATAAATACGGCGTTAAGCAGGCGCCCACCCTCGTTATCGTAAGCGGCGACACATTTGAAAAGTATCGCGGAGTTTCCGATATAAAGGGCTGGCTGATGAATAAATAAAACAATCGGGCAGACTCAAGCCGGTCTGCCCGAATACTTTCAAAAGAGCGGAGGATACAATAATATGTACGACGTAATAGTTATCGGAGGCGGCCCAGCCGGGATGACGGCGGCTCTCTACGCGCTCCGTAACGGGAAGACGGCTCTCGTAATCGAAAAGGCCGGATTCGGCGGCCAGATAACGCACTCTCCGAAGGTCGAGAACTACCCCGGCACTTATTCAATGAGCGGCAACGAATTTGCAGACCGTACCCTCGATCAGATACTGCGTCAGGGCGCAGATATCGAGATTGAGACCGTGTCCGGCATTCGATGCGAAAGCGGAAGAAAGGTCGTGTTTACGGAAGAGGGAGGAGAATACGAGGGCAGGACCGTCGTGATAGCCACCGGAGTTAAGCACCGTATGCTCGGGCTTGAGGGCGAGGACGAGCTTGTCGGCGAGGGCATAAGCTTCTGCGCGGTCTGCGACGGCGACTTTTACGCCGGAAGAAAGGTATGCGTCGCCGGAGGCGGCAACTCCGCGCTTCAGGAGGCTATCCTCCTTTCGGAAAAGTGCAGCGAGGTAGTTATGCTTCAGGACCTCGACTTTTTCACCGGCGAGGGCAGGCTTCAGGACGTTCTGTTTTCCCGCTCAAACGTAAAAAAGCACACAGGAGTCAGGATAACCGGTCTTGTCACCGAGGACGGCGCACTCAGGGGCGTGAACGTGACTTCAAAAAGCGGTTCTGAGTTCATAAGCTGCGACGGTCTTTTCGTCGCCATAGGGCTTATTCCGGAGAACGGACCCTTTAAAGAGCTCGCCGATTTGAACGCATGGGGCTACTTCGATTCCGATGAACGCTGCCTTACGAAAACTCCGGGGATTTTTGTTGCGGGCGACTGCCGCTCAAAGGGAGTACGCCAGCTCGCTACTGCCGTCGCGGACGGAGCCACAGCCGCTCTCGCCGCCTGCCGCTATATAAACGAAAACTGCTGAGCCAAGCTAAAAAAGCGGGCGCTTCCAAGCCAAAATGCCGGGAAGCGCCCGTTGTTCTTTTCAGGACCTGTTTTTAACAATATAGATATTGACGGTGACGGCGTCGTTTTTAAGCGGGCGGTCCTGCACTTCCGTGCCCGTAAACACGCCGCCGCATTTCTGGATAACTCTTTGCGACGCCTCGTTCTCCTGCATCGCGTCTATCCTGACCTCGGGATAGCCCGCCTTGAAAAGATGGTCAAGTACCGCGCGGCACGCCTCCGTCATATATCCCCTGTTCCGGTATTCTCTGCCGAGAACGTAGCCTAATACCGGCGTGCCGGAAACTCCGCCGAGGTAGCCCACGACGTCGATACAGCCGATGAGCTTCCCGCTCTCCTTCAGGGTTATGGCGAAGTTT
>CACXBO010000214.1 GCA_902765975.1 Oscillospiraceae bacterium | reverse complement strand
TCGGAGTTCAGTTTCATCCGGAATTCAAGAGCAGACCGAACAGACCGCACCCGCTTTTCAAGGGCTTTATCGGAGCCGCCGCAAAAAGATAAAGAAAAGCAGCAGGAAGAAAACGCAATGTTTTTCCTGCTGCTCTATTATTATAAATAATTTCAGTTAGCCCATATATTCGCCGTTGTAGCTTACGAGAACGGCGGACTGTACTCCTTCAAGAGCTGAGAGCTCGTCTATGAAATCGGTGTCGTCGTTTTTGAGCCTTATTTCAAAGTTTACCTCTACAGATCCGGGACGGGCTGTCTTCGATTTGGTGACGCATTTGTGGCTCTTTTCTCTGAGGAGGGCGACAGCTCTGTCCTCTGCCGCCTTGTTATCGCAGGTGAGAATGACTATATACGGGTTCGTGTGTCCTTTGCGGTTAACAAAGAAGATAAGTATAACGCCGATAATCGCGCTTCCGATTATAGCGAGAGGAATGAGACCGGAGGCGAGAACTATTCCGGCAGCTATCGCCCAGAACAGGAAGGCTATATCGAGCGGTTCTTTTATCGCCGTGCGGAAACGGACAATTGAGAGAGCGCCTACCATACCGAGTGAGAGAACGACGTTTGAGGTTACCGCGAGAATAACGAAATCGGTTATCATCGTAAGCGCAATGAGGGTGACGCCGAAGCTCGAGGAGAACATAACTCCCTTATAGGTCTTCTTATAAACGAAGTAGATAAAAAGACCGACGAGAAAGCTAAGAACGAAGCTTATCGCCATAACGAGGGGATCGATAGCCTCAAATTTTTCAAGAAAGGATTTCTTGAGTACGTCGGAGATTGAAGTTGCAAGTATCGTGTTCATAAGTGATTCCTCCTGTTAACCGTAAGTTCTGCAAACGGCGTATTTTGAAAAAGAAGTTACCCGGCGTCCGGGAAGCTGAACGGCGTCCCTAATTATATCCGGCAGGTATTCGTCCCACTTGACCTCAAGGATACAGCACTGGTCGCCGGCTGATACAGTAGGGCAGTCCCAATCAAGAAAGTTCGTATATTTCAGCCCGGTCCTGATATTGTAATCGAGAGTGACTCTTACGTTGCCGGGTGCGTATACGAAAGGCTCTCTGGTGTAATCCACGATCGTCATCGGCCTTATGCCCTCCGAGAGCATCTTGGAATAAAGCTCCTGAACGAGTGGGCGCCCGCTGTCTTTCATCCACTCTATATCTCCGGAAACTATCTTCCGGGCCTCTTCCTCGCTTAAATGCGCCTGCTCCTTGCTCGTGAGACTGTTGAGCTTCGATTTTTTCTCAAGCGTGATAAAGCTTTTGTCTCCGTTGTAATACCGGATGCGGAATTTCTCACGGAAGTTGACCCCGTCCAGCTTTTCTTTCAGAGCCTTATCGTAAATGTTGTCGAAATAGAGTGATCGTATAAGATATCTGCCGCCTGAGGCGTGACTGTCGCGCTTCATAACGGCGTCGAGCCTCTGACGCAGTATCAGCATATCGCAGTAGTTTATTTCATGCTTCCACTCGTGCCGAAAATTCAATATCATCACTTCCTTTCGCCCTGCGGTTTATGTCTTCATTATATCGTGGAACCTTAGAACAAGCTTAAGGGACTTATGCTTTTATAAATTTTTTAAAAAAATCAATCTCATCATCATTTGCCTCTTTTGCGTATTCGTCATTGAAGGCAAGATGAAAAACGTGACCGGTTTCCTTTGTTCCGTAAATGCGGCATTTGGCTGTTCCGCCCCGTTCGTTTATAAGCTCTGCCATAGGCTCACAGGGCTTAAGAAGAAAATCGCCTGGAGCTGAAAATATGTATGCAGGCGGATATCTCGAATCAATGAACCTGGTTGGATAAAGCATTTCTCCGAACTTTTCAGGTTCTTTCGTGTAGAAACATGAAAGTGCGGTAAAAGTTTTAAGCAGCACCGTGGGCTCGTAGATTCCGCAGTTGAGTCCGATGGCGCGAAGACAGAATTTCGGCGGTCTTATGCCCATTATTTCGGAATACTCAGGATTGGAATACACAGCCGCGTACTGACTCGCAAGCTGAGCTCCGGCTGAATCTCCGACGATGAATATATTATCAGTATCAATATGGTATTTTTCCCTGTTCCGTATCGCCCACTCCATAACGGTATTTATATCTTCAAGCGGGGCGGGGAATATGCTCCTCGGTGCGAGACGGTAGTTGAAATTAAT
>CACXBO010000213.1 GCA_902765975.1 Oscillospiraceae bacterium | reverse complement strand
CGGTCATAACTCTTAAACTCAAGAAGAACACCGAGGACGAGAGCTACTCAGATTACCTCGACGAATGGAAGCTCAGAGAGCTAGTTAAGAAATACTCCGACTAGATCCGTTTCCCCATTATGATGGAGGTAACGAAGTCACGGAAAAAGGATGGCTCAGACCCCGAGAAGCCGGAGTGGGAGAGCTATACCGAGATCGAAACGCTGAACTCTATGGAGCCTATCTGGCAGAGAGCGAGGCAGAACGTGACCGACGCTGAATACGCCAAGTTCTATGAGGACAAGTTCCGCGACTTTGACGCGCCTCAGCGCATCATCCACGTCTCGGCGGAGGGCGCCGTGCAGTATAAGGCGCTTATGTTCATCCCGTCGAAGGCCCCCTTTGATTACTACACGAGGAACTACGAGCGCGGGCTTCAGCTCTATTCCGGCGGCGTTCTCATAATGGACAAGTGCGCCGACCTGCTGCCCGAGTTTTTCCAGTTCGTGCGCGGCGTCGTGGATTCTCCCGACCTGTCGCTGAACATATCCCGCGAGCTTCTGCAGCACGACAGGCAGCTCAAGCTCATCGAGAAGAATCTTGAAAAGAAGATAAAGGCCGACCTCATTAAGCTTTTGAAGGACGACCGCGAGGGCTATGAGAAATTCTGGAAGAACTTCGGCAGGCAGATAAAATACGGCTGCGCCGAGGGCTACGGAGTAAACCGCGAGCTACTCTCCGACCTGGTTATGTTCTATTCCTCAACGCGGAAGAAGCCCGTCACGCTTGAGGAGTACGTCGCGGGCATGAAGGAGGATCAGAAGTATATCTACTACGCTGTCTGCGAATCTCCGGAGAAGGCGGACAGACTGCCTCAGACCGAGACCCTTCGTGAGAGCGGCACCGAGGTGCTCTACTTCACGGAGGAGGTCGACGAATTCGTCGCCCAGATCCTCGGCAGGTTCAAGGATAAGGAATTCCGCTCAGTGCTCGACGGCGAGGTGAGCGAGGAGGCGGAGAAGAAGGCGTCCGAGGCGTCCGACGCGCATAAGGCGGTCTTCGACTTCGTTAAGAACGTCCTCGGAGATAAGGTGAGGGAGGTACGCGCCTCCGCGAGGCTCAAATCACACCCCGTCTGCCTTGCCGCCGGCGAGGGACTCAGCTTCGAGATGGAGAAGTATTTCAAGGCCGTCCAGCCCGACGCAGGCATCAAGGCGGAGAGGATACTCGAGCTAAACTGCGACCACCCCGTTTTCGCAGCTCTTGAAAAGGCTGTGAGCGGGGATGAGGAGAGGGCGAAGAAATACGCAAAGCTCCTCTACTGCCAGGCTCTGCTGATAGCCGATATGCCCCTCGAGGACCCCTCGGAATACACCGATCTCGTCTGCGAGCTTATGGTATAACGTAAAAACCCGCTTGCCGTTTGTTAAGCAAGCGGGTTTGCGATTTTTTTACTCAACGAACTCGTATCCGGCGTCGGTGACGGCGGCTTTGAGGACGGCGTCGTCGACGGGAGCGGAGAGCGTCAGAACGGCGGCGCCGGTCTCGTGACTCGTCTTTGCCTCAAGAACGCCCTCGAGCTTTTCAAGTGCGTCCTTAACGCGCTTCTCGCAGTGCGGGCACATCATGCCGTTTATCCTGATAGTTTTTTCCATTACGTTTTCCTCCTCGGTTTCGTTTATTATTTGCTCCGGCAGGGTGACCGGAGCTTTTTTGCTTTTCGTTTTCGCCTTTTTCGCGTTGAAGAGATTGAGACGCAGGGCGTTTGTGACAACGGTAAAGCTTGAAAGGCTCATCGCCGCTGCGCCTATCATCGGGGATAGAGTAAGCCCGAGACCGGAGAAGACTCCGGCGGCTACAGGTATGCAGACCGCGTTATAGAAGAAGGCCCAGAAGAGATTCTGGCGTATATTCCTGAGCGTGGCGCGGGAGAGCCTTATCGCGGCGGGCACGTCTGTAAGCCGCGAGTTGACGAGCACCACGTCGGCGGCGTCTATCGCCACGTCCGTACCCGCGCCGATGGCGATCCCCGTATCCGCCCTCGTGAGAGCGGGCGCGTCGTTTATCCCGTCGCCCACCATAACGACCTTCCCGTATTTCTGCAGCTCCCGGACGGCAGCCTCCTTGCCCTCGGGCAGCACTCCGGCGATAACGCGGTCAACTCCCGCCTCGCGTCCGACCGCCTCGGCAGTGCGCCTGTTGTCGCCCGTCAGCATAACCACGCTGAGGCCCATATCCCGAAGCTCGCTTATCGCCTGCGGGCTTTCGGGCTTCACCGTGTCGGCGACGGCTATGACGCCGAGCAGAATGCCGTCTCTTGAAAAGAACAGCGGAGTTTTTCCATCGGCTGAGAGGCGTTCGCCCTCGGCTCTCGCCCTTTCGGAGACGGAGCCGATAAAGCGCAGATTCCCGCCCCGGAGCCTGCGGCCGGATAAGACCGCCTCAAGCCCGTTGCCCGGCACTGCGGCAAAGCCGCCGACCTCGAGCCTTTTGAGCCCGCGCCTCTCCGCCTCCGCGACCACGGCCTTCGCGAGCGGGTGCTCGCTCTTTGCCTCAAGAGCGTAGGCAAGGGACAGAAGCTCATCCTCACGGACGCCCGGCTCGGGCGAGAGGTCGGTCACTCTCGGCTCGCCCTCCGTTATCGTTCCCGTCTTGTCGAGCACTGCGATCTGAGCCCTGCCGGCCTGCTCAAGGCTTGCCGCCGTCTTGAACAGTATGCCGTTTTTCGCGCCCATACCGTTTCCGACCATTATAGCAACGGGAGTCGCAAGACCGAGAGCGCAGGGGCAGGAGATGACGAGCACGGAGATGCCCCTCGGTATGGCGAAGCCCGCGCCGCGCCCGAGTATGAGCCAGACGGCGGCTGTAACTATCGCTATCGCGATAACGGCGGGCACGAAAACGCCGGAGACCCTGTCCGCCGTCTTCGCAATAGGAGCCTTGGTCGCCGCAGCGTCGGAGACCATTTTTATTATCTGGGAGAGAGTCGTGTCCTCGCCGACCCTCGT
>CACXBO010000212.1 GCA_902765975.1 Oscillospiraceae bacterium | reverse complement strand
TTTGAGAACGGCAACATAAACGCGGTCATGGACGGGGATATCGACGGCTTTATAAACGCCTACCTCACGATGAAGGCCGGCGCGTAAGTACCTTAAAACCGAATAATAAAGCCGGTGCGGAGATTTCTTCCGCACCGGCTGTTTTCTTTAATTGTGAGTTCTTCTCCGTCAGCGGGTCAGCCCGTCGAAGCTTTTGAAGAGCTGCGCGATCTCCGCGCGAACTGCCGTGCCCTTCGGATCAAGTATTCCGCCGCCCTTGCCGCGTATAACGCCCGCGTCGGTCGCCCAGAGAAAGGCGTCCTTCGCCCAGTCGCTGATACTGTCTGCATCGGAATAGAGGGAGAGATCGGCTGCGCCGGAAGAGGGCATTCCGCAGTAGCGCCACAGCAGAGTCACCATCTGCTCACGGGTAAGGGGATCGTCCGGCCCGAATTTTCCGTTGCCGTATCCCCTGATTATCCCCTCACGGGCTGCCCATATAACCGCGCTCGAATACCAGCTCCCATCCTCTGCGTCGGAAAACGGAACTGTTCCCGCTACTCTCGGTTCTCCGGCAAAGCGGCAGAGCACGGTTGCGAACATGGCGCGTGTCATCGTGCCTCCGGGGGTAAAATGCGTCGGATCGGTGCCGCGGAAATAATCCCTGTCATAGCAGTAGTAGACGGCGTCGTAAAACCAGTTGTCCTCAGAGACATCAACGAAGGGCCTTTCGGGGTCAGCAAGAGTTACCGTGACGACTGCCGTCGTATCTTTATAGTTCGATGAGGCTATCGAAACTGGAAGAGTTATAACGTCGCCCGCGGCGCCGCCCGAGATTTTCGCAGATACGAAGCCGGTGGCTGAGACCGTGAACTCTGAGACGGAGACGCTGCCGACAGAGACCGGTGTTCCCGCGGAGAAAGTCAGAGCGCCGGCGTTATACGGCATGATTCCGGAGACGCTTGCGTAAACGGCGGGAAGAGTCCGGGCTCTTCTTATCCTGACGCCGTCGAGGCTTGGAGCTTCCGCCTTGCCGATGCTGAATTCGACAGTCCTTTCATTCGGGAGACGGTAGTTGCCCGCCTTGTCCCCGAGGAGGCCGCTTGCCTCAGCTGTGTAGCCTTCTCCGGCGTCGACCTGTTCGCCGCCGACTGTAACGGTCACCTCGTCGCCGTTCACAAGTCCCGAGACAGCGGCTTTCGGAGCCTGCGCCTCGCCGCTGAAGGTGAGCGGCTCGTCGTTCCACTCGAGACCGAGTTCCTTTTGCTCAACGAAGAGCGAGCCGCTTCTGAAGAGTATCTCATAGTTGTCGGACGTCAGACCGCCGGGGATGATGCGGTAGACGCCGACGTCGCCGAACTGCCTGTAATCATACGAATATGTCAGGGAACCGCCGAGGACTTCTTCCGTCTCGCCGTTCACGAAGCCGGAGATGACCGACCCGGAATTCGCCGGGGACTGTCCGTAGATTATGGTCCCGGAATTGGCGGCAACGGTGAGAGGCACGCGCCTGACGGTGAAGCTCACATCTGCGGAGGCAGTCTCTCCGCCCGCGTTTTTGATAGTGAGAGTTGCCGTATAGGTCCCCGGGGGAAGAGCGGCGTCCGGACGGATAGATATCTCGCGAGCATATTCCGCGGGAACAAAATGTCCGAGATAAGACCAGGGATATAGCCAATCAAGCGAACCTTCCAGCGTAAACTTATCCGCGTCGTCGCCGGCGAGCTGCAAGTCGGTCACCCTGGTGGGAGTGTTGCCGGTATAGGTGACCGTGAAGTAGTGCGCAGGCGCGTAGGAGTAGCTGTAATATTCATCTTCGAACACCGGAGCCGAGACGGACATTCCGTATGTCGCGGAAAGTACGGTGAAGGTCTCTTCACAGCTTGCCGTCTCTCCGTCGTCAGAGTAAACGGTGATCGTAACGGGATATTTTCCGGCGGCGAGACCGGTTTTCGGGGACAGGAGATAGCTCCAGGTGTTGTTAGCGCCGGGCTCGACGGTGTACCCGTAGGAATGCTGCAGAGTGAAGCAGTCCTTATTCTCTCCGCTGAGAGCTGCGGAGGTTATCGTTTTTAGCTTGCTGCCGCTGTTTTTTATGAACACGCAGCTGAGCGGTCCTGAGGAATAGCCTTCAGCCCACTCGCCTTCGTAAAAGCCGGGCACGGAGACCGTCAGCTCATGCGGAAGAACGGTAAATGAAAGCTCATCGCTCATTGTCCCGCCGTTTCCGTAGGCGGCCGTGACTGTGGCGGAGTAAGTCCCCGCGGAAAGCCCCGATTTAGGCTGTGCCGTGTAAGTCTCATTTACTTCGCCGGCCGCGAGGCTCGTTCCCGAGGTCTTGTTCAGAACAAAATACTTCGCTCCCTCTTCGTCGAGGGTAACGGAAGAGATCTCGATCGCCTTTCTGAGGCCGCAGAGAGAAATTGCCTTCGGATCCTGCGCGGTATAGTCCTCGTAAAGCGTATCGAAGGACGGAACGATCAAATCGAAATCGTTTGGATTTTCCGCAAACTCAGCCGTTACCGTCACCGGGAATGCGGGCATGGTAAAGGTTCGCGTCTTGCCGGAGCCGCTTAATTCGACGGTCACGGCAGGATCGCCTGTCTTCGTGGCAGTGACGGAGGAAAGAATATAGCCGAGGTCGGGCGCGGAGGTCAGAGTGACGGTCTCGCCGTCATAATATCCTGCCTGCGCAAAGCTGGAGCTTTTCGATATGCTTCCGTTTTCCGCAGTCTCCAGAGTGACGGAGGAGAGCGTTGCAGGCACGAGAGTTTTGCCGCCGAGAACGGAGATCATATCTCCGCTCATCTCACCGCTGAATGCCCCGGTGTTGTCTTCAAATTTGAAGGGCTTGAGGAAGTTTATGCCGTTATAGCAGTATTCGCCGGCACAGATACTGTCGGAATCAAAATTCCGGCTTATGAACAGCGTTCCGGCATAGTATAGTCTTCCGCTGCCTCCGTCCACGGTCAGCTTGCCGCCGTTAAATCGGACGTCGCCGCCGATATCCACCGCGTCGTAACGGTCGGTGCGGGTGATATGTATATTTCCGCCGTTCAGCGTCAGAGACTTCAGACTGACGGTGCGATTTGTGCGTGAAACGGCGCGCAGTGTTCCAGATGTATCGCCTGCGCTCTGCGCGTAAACGGTAAGAGCGCCGGAGTGGGACGGATCGGAACTGTCCGCGCCGAGAATACAGCGATCGGCAGTATCTACTGTGACTGTTTTTCCGTCGACAAGGATTAGGCGGACGTCGCCGCTTAATTTGATTGGACCGGAATATGTGACGTCGCTGTTCACAACGTACCACGTCACAGTTCCGTTCCCCTTGCCGAGAGTGACGGCGCCGCCGCCTGTGAGGACTTCAAAGGTATCGCAGTACTGCTCCGTTCCGTTTTCGTCGAGATACTTATATCCGTCGTCAACCGAAAAGTCAAAGGTCTTTGTCCCGGTATAGGGGCTTATGCCCGTAAAAGTCACGGTGTAATTGCCCTTGTCCTTCACGGGAGAAGGCGATAATTCCGCGGTGTAGTCGACGCCCTTCTCAAGCAGCTCTCCGTCGCTTGCATAGAGTCTTAAGTCGGGAGTTATCTCCTCGCCCGTGTACTTGTAGAAGCGCGAGCCCTCAACGTAAGAAAAATCAGCGAGGTCATGGATGAGATCGATCCCGCCTATGAACTGGAATTCAGAAAGCTGGAATACTCCGCCTTCCCTGGTCCCCTTGATATCGAGCCGGAACTGCTGATAAGAGGAGGTGTTTCTCAAAGCGAAGCGGAAGGAAGTCGTATCCGCAGCCTGCAGGACGGTATCGTTCTCAACGTCTGCGAGGGTCGTCCAGTTTTCGTCGCCCTCGTTTTTAGCCTTTAACACCCAGCCTGAGGGATTGCGTCCGGGATATGAGCCCGTGTCGCCGCCCGTCGTCAGGATATATCCGCTCGGAACAAAGGCAAAGCTGCTGCTGAACTCGATATAAGTGGGATTGGCGAGAGAAGTGACGCACCACTTTGAGCTCAGGTCTCCGTCAACGAGCATATAATAGGCTTCATTGCTGCCTGTGCCATAAGTTCCGCGAGAGGCGCTGAAGCCGGTATAGATCCCGTCCTTGACCGTCGTCGAGGCAGCGACGACAGAAACCGATCCGAAAGGAAGCACGCACATCACAATCACTAAAGCCAAAACGATGGACAGCAGTCTGTTTTTCTTCATTTACAGTACCCCTCTATAGTTATTCGGATTGGTATGGTTTCGGAGTACTATTATTATTCGACCGTGAGTATATCCGAGAAGCCGGTTACCTCGAATATCTCGCCTATAAGCTCGTTGACGTGTATGAGCTTCATCGCTCCCTGCTTGTTCATAGTCTTCTGGGCGGAGAGCAGAACTCGCAGTCCGGCTGAGGAGACGTACTCAAGCTTTTCCATATCGAATATGAGAGAGTCGACGCCCTCAAGAGCGCCCTTGAGCGCGGCCTCGAGATCGGGCGAGGTGTTGGTATCGAGCCTTCCCTCAAGACTGACGGTAAGCTCGCTTCCGTTTGCGATTTTGCTGATCTTCATTTATTTTACTCCCCTGTCTGTTCAAAATGATTTCGTTATCGTAAGCTTAACGCTGCTGCCGACTATATGAATACGGACGTCGTCGGCAATATTGGCCACGATGGATTTCTCAAGCTCATCCCACTCCTTGCGGGCGGTCTCGCCCTGCTCAATGCGCGCTATCTCTTCCTTGTATTTCTGCATCGACCAGTCGTAATTCTCAACTCCGTAATCGTCGAGGCCGCCGAGACCGATAAGTCCGAGCGAGATAACGGAGGGGGCGCTGTCCTTCGGAAGCATATTGGCGGCTATCATATCCCTGAGCTTTCCCATAAAGCCCTTTGCCGCCTCGTTTTTTCCCGTGCTCGACACGGAAAGAAGCTGCTTTCTCGTCTGCTTATTGAGCGCCAGCTCTGTATCCAGATGCAGGGCGAAGCTCTTGCCCTCATGCTCGATCCAGAAAACGTCGGCAATTTCGCCGGCGATGCTGCGGAGCATTCCGTACATCTCCTCTGCGATAAGGCGCAGTCGAAGTATCTCTTTTCTCGTCAGACCGCAATCTGCGCCGAGAGCTTCGGTCGCCCTAAGCGCCTCGTCCATACCCAGCTCGCGGCTGTCGACCGTAAAGTCCTTAGTCTTCATATAGTTTCCTTTCGATTACAAATAGGGACGCGGCGGAAAAAGCCGATCCCTTTTGAATACATAATATAACAAGCCGTCGCAAATGTCACTATCTATTTTTCTGTTTTTTTTATGCGACGGGTCTTCCCGTAAGGCGGCGCCTCAGCATATCGAGGGCGTGACTTGCGGCGGAGTGACGCGCTCTCGCCCTGTCGGAGCCGAGACTGAGCTTTTTCGTGTAAACGCTCTCCTTATCAGCGAGAGAGACAAAAACTTCTCCGTTTGCCTCCGCTATTCCTATGCCGAAAGAGGCGGAGAAGAGCGCCCTTGCGTTTTTCGCCATACTCTCCGCATCGGATGGTGCGGTGATTACGGTCGAGCCGAGAAGCACGTCGTTACAGCCGGGAACGTCGGTTATGCGCTTAGACAGAAGCCCGCCGGTGAAGCTCTCCGACACGGCGAGAGTCGATCCCCGCTCTTTGAGCAGGGCTGCGGCCGTTTCTTCAAGGCTTGAATAAACGTCGGTGTATATATAGTCGCCGAGAATGGAGCGCACCTCACTAAGGACAGGCTCCATTAGTCTTGCGGCTGCCGCCTCGCTCTCCGCCTTTGCCGTGAGGCGGAGCATACACTCGGCGTTTCCGGCATAAGGGGCGAGGGTGGGGTTTTTAAGCCTTTCCATTATATCTCTGGTGAGGAAGTCGAGCTTGCTCTCTCCTATTCCGAAAACTCGGATATACCGCGAAAAGATATGTTCCCCGCTCA
>CACXBO010000211.1 GCA_902765975.1 Oscillospiraceae bacterium | reverse complement strand
TTCCCCCGCTCTGTCCGCGAGGGCACGGCCGAAGGCCTCGCTCTCGGTGTAGCCCTGCGCCCGGTAGTTATTTATAGCCTCGTGCCACTTGCTCGCCTCCTGTCCGGATATGAGGTCATAGAGGTCGTCGGCGAAGTAGTTTATTAGATTGCTCGCGCCCTCCTCTGAGCCCTCCGCGAGCATGTTTTTAAGGATATAGCGGAATGATCCCCGCGACAGCTCGGGGTTGAGGAGAGCTTCGAGGGAGACCTTTTCCATTTTATGGTCTGAGCAAAAATGCCGCAAACCCGCATAAAAAAAGGGAACTTCCCGCAAATCCTTGAAAATCAAAGAGTTGCAGGAAGTTCCCATTTTGGTGCGCGAGGCGGGACTTGAACCCGCACGTCCGGACTGGACACTAGAACCTGAATCTAGCGAGTCTGCCAATTCCACCACTCGCGCATATCCGCCGCATAGCGGCAGAATGTATTTTATCACCGGGTCAACACGTTGTCAAGTTTTTTTCACCAATCTGCCAGCTTTGCGTCCATATAGCTAAGCCTTTCGAGCATCCAGTCGCCGACATATTTCACTGCGTCCGAATACTCGCTCCCCTCCGGAAACGACGACTTCACTCCCGAGACCGAAAAGTATTCCGGCCAGATGACGTGGTTCATCCTCTCTGCGCCTGAAAGCAGAGAGAAATACTCATAAATCCTCCTCTCCGCATATTCCGAGGCGAGGGCTCTGAACTCGTCGACGTAAATTTCTTTTACCGCCTGTCTGAAGCTTTTTACGTTCACAAGTCCGCCTACGATATGGTCAAATCTCAGTTCGTCCGAAGGCAATACCGGTTCCGTCCAGCCAATCCCGAAGCTCTGGTCGCTGTCCCAAATTGGGCCTGCGTATAGCTTTCCGTTCACAAGGTAATAGAACGTAGACTGACAGTATGCGTCCTGGTTATTGCTGAAGAAATAAATCAAATACAAGCGCGCAAGGCTGTCGAGGTCTGCGTACTCTGTATAGTCCTTCCCCGTTTTAGGGTTGACTCCCGTATATTGCCCGCTCTTGTCCTGAGCGTATGCCGCGTCCTCAAATTCCTGAAACAGTCCGCTTATATACTCTGCGGCTTCTTTAGAGATATATTCGGGACTCTTCACATTCACCGCACGCCCGCGATTAGTTTTGAACCAGCAGCTCTCGTCGCCCGAATAGTGGTTTTCTTCCAGCAGAAAGCCGCTCGTAATGTCGACGGGATCAACAATAGTTTCCGCGTAATGAATCACTTCGCCGTATAGATTTATGCCGGACGCAAGTGCCGGCGAAGAGCCGTAATCCTCGTTGGCTGCCTCGTATTCCTTTTCAAGGTCGCGGATATAGAGACCGTTCGGGTCGATTTTTACCTTTTCGCTAAGCTCGTATACCCCGCGGTAGGCCCCGTCGTAGTAAAGGTCTACCCATCCGGAGTCCGGAGTTCCGTAAAGCCCCAGGTCAGCCGCCATATCCTTGCATAGCTTATCTCGAAACAGCGCCGCATCGGCATACTGCGCAAGCAGCGTCCACGTTTTGCTTTTCTGACCTATCCTCAAAAGGTCGGTCCTTGAAGCAAGCTTTATCTGATACGATTTTTTCGGATAATAGGTCGTTGAATTGCCCCTCAGCCGGAGCTGCGGCAGCTCTCCGGAATATATTATCTCTCCGCTTGCGGAAAGCATCGTCATGGTGCCTGAAACGGCGTTTTCCTTACCGAGCTCAACGAACGAACGGCCATACTCCGCGGCGTTGTCGCTGTTAATAAAGACCGAGCTTAATCCCTCAGAAAACAGGATATGTAACGTAATTGCATCTTCGCCCGTTATCTCCGGCGAAGAAACGCAAAGAGTATACTCGCCCCTTTTTCCCGGAGTCGAAAGCTTAGTTACGTTCAAAGGCATGGATGCGCTTTCGCCAAGATCGCCCGAAAACACTACTTCAGACTCGGGAAAGCCCGCTGCAAAACTTAATTCAAGGCTTTCTTTGTTCGCCGACGACGGAAGGAATAGCCAATATTCTCCCGCGACGAGCTGCGGCTTTACCTCCGCACCCCGAGTACCCCGCCAGCTCATATAGAACGGGTCGAGCTGTGCCGGCGGCGCAGACCACTCGGTCGTTCTGTCGATTGAGGCAAGCAGAGACGCAAATTCTCCGCGGGTCATTTTATCGAGAGGGCGAATCTTGCCGGATCCGTCCGGAAAAAGCATCGACGCCTCGATAAGTGCGGCGACGGACTCCCTCGCCCAGGATTTGATCTCTTCGGAGTCGGAGACCGCCTTCAGCGTCGGCTCCGGCGCATCGCTCGAAAGCCCGCTTGCACGGCAGAGCACAACAAACGCCTCCTGGCGCGTGAGAGGTCGGTCCGGGTCAAACGCTCCCTTGCTCGCATTTATTATCCCTCGCATCGTGCATATCGCGATCGCGTCGTATGCCGGATCGTCTTTGCTTACGTCCGTATATTCCGGCTCGCCTATCCGTTCCAGCCGGAGAACTCCGGCAATAAGCTCCGCCGCCTCCGCTCTGGTCACGCTCTCACCGGGTCGGAAAAGGCCGTCCGGAGTCTCAGCCAGCAGCCCCTTGCCGATCAGGTACAGTATATCTTCTTCATATTCCGTGCCTGCTACGTCGGTAAATATCTGCTCTGTCTCCGGTATGACCTCCGGAGTATCTGCTGAAGCGCAGGAAAATAACGAAAGAGCGAGGCATACGGTCAGCCAAAGATATATGGCCTTCTTCATATGCCTCACCCCTTGTTTTTATCTTTCTGTTAAATATGAAGTACAGCTTTCGCTATGGCAAAATAGATGATCAGACTCAGCGCGTCGACTATCGTTGTTATAAACGGGCTCGCCATGACCGCCGGGTCGAATCCGAGCTTCTTTGCCAGCATCGGCAGAGAACAGCCGACGAGCTTCGCGGCAATGATCGTTATCATAAGCGTTATCGCAACGACTATAGAAACAGACACCGTAACCGCAGGATTGTTGAGAAGCAGTCTGTCGACAAGCTGAAGCTTTCCGAAAACGACTACTCCGAGGGTCGCGGCGCACATTGACGCGACTCTAAGCTCCTTCCATAGCACGCTGCCTACGTCCGACCACTCGATATCGCCTATCGAGAGAGAACGTATGACAGTTACGGAAGCCTGAGAGCCGGAGTTACCGCCGGTATCCATCAGCATCGGGATAAACGCGGTAAGCACGACCGTTGTTGCAAGGGCGTCTTCAAAGCCGGAGATTATCATTCCGGTAAAGGTCGCGGAAACCATTAGCAGCATCAGCCACGGAATACGGCTCTTCCAGATCTCAAATGGAGAGAGCTTCAGATATGGCTTGTCCGTAGGCGTTATAGCCGCCATCTTTTCGATATCCTCTGTGGTCTCCTCTTCGATAACGTCGATAGCGTCGTCTACCGTTATGATACCGACGAGCCTGCCCTCTTTGTCAACGACAGGTATCGCGTTAAGGTCGTATTTCGAGAGGCTTTTAGCCGCCTCCTCCTGGTCGTCGAGGGTGGTCACTGAGACAGTGTCCTCGTGCATAATATCGCCGATAAGCGTGTCGTCCTCGGCAAGGAGGATATCCTTGAGCGTCAGCGCGCCTATCAGCTTTCTGTTGGCGTCGGTAACGTAGCAGGTGTAGATAGTCTCCTTATCGATACCCGTTCTTCTGATCCTCTTTATCGCGTCCTCAGCCGTGAGATCCGGTCTCAGCTCGACGTACTCCGTCGTCATTATGCTTCCGGCGGAGTCGTCAGGGTATTTGAGGATTTCGTTTATCATCTTGCGCATATCTGGGTCGGCGGACTTTAGGATGCGCTTCACCACGTTTGCCGGCATCTCTTCAACGATATCGACGGCATCGTCTACGTAGAGCTCGTCCACGACCTCCTTCAGCTCGGCGTCGGAGAAGCTGCGTATCAGGAGCTCCTGCTCATCCGACTCCATCTCGACGAAGGCCTCGGCCGCAGTCTCCTTCGGGAGAAGGCGGAAGAGAAGCGGAAGCTTAGTCTCGTCGACGTTTTGAAGGATTATCGCGATATCCGCCGGACGGAGAGTGTTGAGTATCTCGCGTATGGCGGTGTACTTTTTTGCCTCAATAAGAGCCTCAAAGGTTTTTTCAAAGGTTGCTGTTATCTCTGTCATGCTTTGCCTCCATTCGTTTCGTTTTTACGAACAGGGCACACAGATTGAGCTCAGTTCAGCGCAAGGGACGCCGAACCTCGTTCTCGGTCTGCAGTGCCGCTACTGCCTGCGTCCATTACGCTCTCACCTTCCTTTAGAATAAAATTGCGCCGGATTTAACTCCCAGCGTTTTATTTACCCTATAAATATAATATTATCCGCGCCTTATGTCAAGTTTTTTTGCTTTTATTGCAAGTTCCAGAAAGGAAGCGTCAAAAAATGAAAAAGCTGAAAATAAAACCTTGACAAACCTATAGTGAATGATTATAATAGCTCTTGCGTTTAGCGGGATTGTGTAAAGGTAGCACAGCGGACTCTGACTCCGTATG
>CACXBO010000210.1 GCA_902765975.1 Oscillospiraceae bacterium | reverse complement strand
TCGCCGAAGCCCCGCGCTATCTGCACCTCTTCGATAAGCTTGGGCCTCAGCTCGCGCTCCCGGTAGTCGATCTCCTCCTGCATCTTCTGAATATCGACTCTTGTCAGTTCATCGTACATTGCAATACTCCGTTTCATGCTCAGGGCGGGCCTTTCGACCCGCCCTGCTTTTTTATTCCTCGGTTTCTTCCTTGATCTCCTCGGCGGTATCCTTTACCTCCTCGGCGACCTCTTCGACAACTTCCTCGACCTCTTCAACATCGTTCTCAGCCTCGGTCTTGCAGCCCTTGATGGCGGTAACTACCTCGTCGGCCTTCTTGCCGACGGTCTCAACGACCTTGCCTACGAACTCCTTAGTCGCCGTTTTGACTTCCTGTACCTTCTCGTTTGCGTTCACCTTATCGATGAGCTCCTTCGTCGCCGTCTTTGCCTCTCCGAATTTCTGAACGGCGAAGTCCTTTATCTCGCCCGCCTTCTGAACGGCGGCGTCCTTTATCTCGGCGGCCTTTTCTCCGAAATTATTCACTTTATTTTCTTCCTCCTCGCAAGCTTTCTCGGTTTCCGGCTCTGCCTCGGTCTCAGCCTCGTCGAACACTATCTCGACTTCAACGTCGTCCTCCGACTTCGCCGCCCTGAGCGTTTCGAGCTCAGCAGTCTTCGCGTCGATAGATGCGACCGCGCTCTTTATCTTCATAACGGTCTCGGTGAAATCGGTATCGTAGTCCTCGCCGTACTTTCCAAAGTATGCTCTGCCGAGATCCTCGTATATCTTGCCGAGTCCCGCCTTCTGCGCGGCTATCTCCGCTGTAAGCTTCGTCTTCTTTGCGAGATTCGTGCTGCGCGCTCCTATGTCGCGAGCTACTACCGCGCCCTTGTCTGCAAGAGTTCCGACAGTCTCCAGAAATTTCTCCATAAGTTCATTAAGATCGATTGCCATTTTTATTACCTCCAATGTATTTTTATTCTGGCTTGCCGGTTATCTCCGGCTCTTTTTCTTTCCCGGACTCAGCCGGGAGCTTATTAACGAGCAAATCCTTCGGATCATGCTTTCTTACCGTTCTGTTGATAATGAGAAGCGCAACGGAAACGACGCAGGTCACTGCCGCGAGAAGCTGGCTCACTCTTATCGCCGTGCCCGGAATATAAAGGCTGTCGGTTCTCAGACCCTCTATGACCGTTCTTCCGAGCCCGTACCACGCAAGATACATCAGAAGCACCTCTCCGTCGTATCTGCGCTTTTTTGAGAGGAAATGAAGGATGAAAAAGCCTATAAAATTCCAAAGGGACTCATACAGGAAGGTCGGATGCACATAGGTCGTCACTCCACCGTATGTAAGACCCATCCTCCACGGGAGGGTCGTCTCGTAGCCGTAAGCCTCTCTGTTCATAAAGTTGCCCCATCTGCCTATGAACTGACCGATGAGAAAGCCGATGCTTACCAAATCCAAAAGCGCAAGCGGCTTGATCTTTTTTATCCGCGAATAGACGATAACTGTCAGAAACGCGCCTATAACTCCGCCGTAAATGGCGATTCCGCCGTTCCATATAGCTATATAGTCCAGAAAGCTCGCGTTCTTGAATAGCTCCGGATAGAAGATGATATAGTAAAGTCTCGCGAATATGAGCGATACCGGAAGCCCGATTATGACCGCGTCGTAGATATTGTCATCCCTGAGTCCGAACTGACGTGACCTCTTCGCGCAGTAAAGGACTGCAAGAAAGAAGCCCACCGCTATTATCACTCCGTACCAGTGTATCGTTAGCGGTCCTACCTTAAACGACGGTGCGGGATTCAGCGCTATATCGCCTAAAAGCGGAAATGTTATCGTTCCGTCAGCCATAGGATCACCTCTCCTTTCTGTTTATGACCGATAACGTCAGACGTTCGGGCGTGAGCCAGGTTTTCAAAAAGCCGCAGACGTCCTCCTCGGAGATATCCTTCATTATCGAAGCGGCGTTGAAATAGTCGTAGCCTCCGGCAGCGCCGAGCGCGAGGTTATACGCCAGATTGTCGAAGGAGTTGAGCGCCCTTAGCTCGTCGCCTGCCGCGGCTTTCTTGCGTCTTGCGAAATACGCTCTGTCGATACCGCCGCTAAGCCGCTCCGCCTCTTTTATAACTCTATCAACGACCTCTTCGGCGCGCTCCGCCTCGCCTCCGAAGGAGAAGAACGAGACTCCGTTTGCGCTCTCGAAGTCGTAGGAAAAGGTCTCGTTTACAAGCCCCTCCGAATAGAGCTCGGAGTAGAGCGGCGACGCCTCGCTCAAAAGAGCGTTTAGGCTCAGCGCCGCTGTCAGATTGAATCTGACAGCCTCCTCGCCCTTGAGATTGCTCTTGGTTTTCGCTCCGGCAAGGAACAGCCGCTCGGAGACCTCCATATCTGAGGACACGAGCTTTTTAGCAGGTTCCTGCTTTTCCTTGTATGCTTCCCGTGCAGGAGCCTCGGAATAGTTCTTTGAAAAAAGCCGCTCCGCGCGGTCTCTGACCTCTATCGGGTCGCGGTCTCCCACGGTCACGAGAGTCATGTTCGACGGAACGTAAAACGAGGAATGACAGCTTCTCAGAAGCTCAGCCGTTATTTCTGAAATACTCTCCGCTGTACCCACGACGGGGTCCTTTATCGGGTGCTTTTTGAACAGTCCGCGCAAAAGCCCGTAGTAGACGACATGATCCGGGTCATCCTCGCTCATTTTTATCTCCTGAGCGATTATTCCCTTCTCCCTTTCGACGCTCTCCTCCGTGAAGTGAGGCTGAGTGACGAAGCCGATAAGAGTCTCCAGATTATCAAAGAAGCCGTCGATGCAGTCGAAGTGGTACGCAGTCATCTCGGATGAGGTAAAGGCGTTGACGTTAGCGCCTCTCTTCGTCATGGCTGTCATCGCGTCCTCTCCGCCCTCAAGCTCAAACGCCTTGTGCTCGAGGAAATGCGCGACGCCGGAAGGAGTATCGATCCACTGCCCGTTCAGCTTATATCTTCTGTCCGCTCCTCCGTAGTTTACGGAGAGAAAAGCGAGGCTCCTGTTAAAGTCCTTTTTCGGCACCACGACGAGCGAAAGACCGTTATCAAGCTTTTCACGGTAGCACTGCTCGCCTATTCTGCCGTATTCATATTTAGTGAACATCTTCGCTGCCTCCCTTTTTCAGGGTGAAGACGGCGTCGAGCTCAATGCCGCGGAACACCTCGAGAACGTCCTCACGGCTCACCTCCTCGGCAAGAGCCGCAACGTCCTCAGGGGCGATATCAAGACCGCTCAGGCCGAAATCCAGATAAACCGATTCAAGAGCAGGCTGGGAGTCGCAGACAGAGAGGTAGGCGGTAACTATGCTTTTCTTAGCAGCCTCAAGCTCCCAATCCTCAAATTCGCCGTTTTTCAGCAAGGCTATCTGCCTTTCTATCTCTTCTCTCGCCGCGCCGAGCTTTTCCTCGTCGACTCCGGATGAGATCAGCAGGACGCCCTTATGCCGGTCAAGCCCGCTTGAAACATAATAGCAGAGGCTCTGCTTCTCTCTGACGTTCATAAAAAGCCTTGAGGTTGGTACGCCTCCGAGCATAGCGTTCGCCGTCATAAGCGCCGCCTGATTCGGACGGCGCATCGCCTCGCCGACCCTGTAGCCCATAGCAAGGCGCGACTGAGTAAGGTCAAGCTCCTCGCTGAACTCGCGCACGGGTCCTCTCGGACTGTATATTATCTCATTTGCCGTGAAAGGCGCTATCTCTCCTCTCGGCAGACTGCGGAAGCCTGTCTTAACTGCACGCGCCACTCTGTCAGGATCGGCAGAGCCGCAGTAGAATATCTCTATCGCCACCTTCGGTAGAAGCTCGCGGTAGTGCTTAGTGAGAGTTGCGACCGTTATCTTCTCCGCCTCCTTCAGCCTTCCGAGCTTCGGTACGGAGTATCTCTCCTTATCGCACATTTTCTCTATGAGCTTGCCTGATGCGTAGCTCCGCCTGTCGTTAAGCTCCGCTTTTATATCCGCTATTAGATTATCTTTCTCAGTTTCAACGTAGTCTCTTCTGAGCCTGCCACCCGCAACTGCGGGCATCAGCAGCATCTCCGCCATAAGATCCACTGTTTTTTCTATTATTCTTACGTTCTTTTCGGCAAAGGCTTCGTCGATAAAATCTGCGTAAAAGCCGATGCACTGGGCCTCGCCGCGTTTCCTCAATACCGGCTCGAGCCTTGCCCCGTAGAGCTCGTCGAGATAGGCCTCTATGCTGAGCATATCAGGATGCGACGCCGTTCCCCTGCGCAGAACGTAAGGCAGGACTGCGTTCATCGCCGCCGTCTTTTTATCGAGAGGGCAAACGAGGCTCACCGAGACCGCCCCGGTCTTGAATTTCCTCGTGCTTACGCATTTGAGCCTTACGCCTCTCATAATGTCATAGGAATACGATCTCAGAAGTACCACCACGCTTTCATCCTGCTGCGATTTTATTATACTACAACAATACCGCCTTGGAAATTAAATTATTGTTAAATTTTCTCAGCCTGTACCCACCGGGGTCGTAAGCCTCTCCGTTCACTCTTATCCCGCTCGCATCTATCTCTATGCTTATATCAAAGAGCTTTGCTCTGACCGGCATCAGCCTTTGCGGAAGATGAGGCT
>CACXBO010000209.1 GCA_902765975.1 Oscillospiraceae bacterium | reverse complement strand
GGAGCTGAAGGACGAAATGCAGCTCGGCGAGGAGCTTGCCGCCGTCGAGGACAGAATAGTCGACGACGCGCCTATGTCCAAGGCGAACAAGCGTATGCTTCTCGCCATACTCGGCGCGGAGTTTTTATGGTTCATGGCGGATAACGCCATCGGAACTTATATCGGAAACTACGTCATTTATCATATGGGCTCCGCCTCGAGCGCGACCTCAACGCTGACGATAGTCGGCGGTCTTGCCTCCGTCATTGGCTTTGCCATAGCAGGCTTCATCGCGGATAGGATAGGCCGTAAATGGACAATAACGAGCGGCCTCACCCTCACGGTCATCGCGCTGCTCATCATGTGCTTTGTTTCTCCCTCGGCAGTCAGGACCGCCGACGGCTACAACAAGCTTCCGGCTATACTCTTTGCAGTCTGGGCGCTGAAGGGCTTCGGAATGGCGCTCGTGCATAACTGCTCCTTCCCGATGGTCGTCGAGCTTTCCTCCTCAAAAACTGTCGGCAAGTTCACCGGCTTTTACTATGCGGCCTCCATGTCTGCTCAGACCGTAACTCCTATTCTTCTCGGTCTCGTGTTCCGTCTCACTCTCGCATGGAACGCTCTTCCGGTCTACTCGACTGTGCTCTTCGCTCTGAGCTGCGCTCTGTTCACCCTGCTCGTTAAAAACATCAAGGCAAAAAAGATAGAAAACGTCAAGGGCATCGAGGCTCTCGGCGGAGACGATTAAGAGGCGTATTATGAAAACCAAAACGAAACTGCTGCTCGGCGCTCTTGCCGGAGCAGCCGGGGCATTCGCTCTTGCCGCCGCCGCAGTTGCGCCCGGCAAAGCGGACGGGAAAGAAAAAGCCAAATTCTGCGGGCTCAATTTCGCGCATCGCGGGCTTCACTCCTACGATAAGTCGGTCCCGGAAAACTCTCTTGCAGCTTTCCGCCTTGCAGTGGAGTCGGGCTACGGTATGGAGCTCGACGTCCAGCTCTCGAAGGACGGAAAGGTCGTCGTATTCCACGACGGCGACCTCAAGCGCATCTGCGGTGTGGATAAGCGGGTCGACGAGCTAACCTTCGCAGAGCTGCGCGAGCTTAGGCTCTGCGGTACCGACGAGGTCATCCCGCTCTTCTCCGAGGTACTTGACCTCGTTGCCGGACGGCAGCCGATCATATGTGAGCTCAAGACCGGAAAGCGCAACAGGGAGCTCTGCGAAAAGACCTTTGAGCTAATCGATTTCTATGAGGGCGACGTCTGCATAGAGAGCTTCGACCCGTTCATAGTCGCGTGGTTTCGCGAACACGCAAAGCATATCGTCCGCGGGCAGCTCGCCCAGCCCGCAGTTTACTATGAAAACGACGGCTTGAGCAGGCTGGAGAGCTTCATTCTCTCAAACACCCTTCTGAACGCCGTCGCAAGGCCGAATTTCATCGCCTACCGCGTCGGCTATACGGCTCCCGGCGCAAAGCTTTCCAAGGCTCTCGGCGCGATGGATTTCTGCTGGACGAGCCATAACTCCGCGAACGAAGAGGGCCGCGATTCGGTCATCTTTGAGTTCTACAGACCGCAAACCAAATTCAAGTAAGGAGAAACGAAATGAAAAAAATACTGAAAAGCACTCTGTTTACCGCTCTCATCCTTATCGCCCTCGGCATCTATATGGTATTGAGCCCCGGCGCAGCCCTTGCCAATATTATAAAGATCATCGGCATCGCCCTGATAGTCGCCGGCGCCGTCACAGTCCTGCTTTACGTCTTCAACAAGGACAGTCAGTCGCGCAGCTTCACTTCCCTTGCGACCGGAATCATACTCGTCATAGCGGGTATCGTCTTTCTCGTTAAGCCCGGCGCTATCGAGAAGATATTCCCGACCGTCGTCGGAATACTCGTTATCGTCAACGGCATAATGAATCTCATCGCCTCTCTGAAGGCGAAGAAGGCCGGCGCTCCCGTCTGGCTCGTCGGTCTCATACTCAGCGTGCTTACCGTTGCTCTCGGCATACTGATACTGACTCAGCCGCTCTTCCTTATGAATCAGATCGTCCGCATCGTCGGCATCGTTCTGATTATAATGGGCGTCTCCTCCCTGCTTGCCGGAGCATAATAATTGGCTTTTGAAATTTAAGACGGCGCGGAAAAATCCGCGCCGTCATTTTTTGTTCAGTTATACTGTTCTCGTTTTTAAGCGGCGGGCATTAGCTCCTCTGCGGCAGGCAGGTAATCTATCCCGTAGCCGTAGACCGTGAGCCAGTCGTTTTTCATCGAGATCGGTATCCAATCGTATTGCTCGCAGAGGGAATACATCTTTTCCGCCTTAGAGGCGTTTCCGTTCTCCCGTTCCGTATCGTCGCAGCAGAGCATGAACGCAAGGCTTCTGTATCTGTTCCCGCATTTTACGAACTGTGCCATACTGCTGTCGCCGGTGCTGTTTCCGAACGACAGAACGGGCTGCTGTCCTATCTCCTGCATGATAACCGACACCTTGTTCATCTTGAGGTTTTTAATGATGAACTCTCCGCCGAGAACAAGCTCGTCGTCTTCCGTGAAGACGTAGTCGAGTCCGTCCTTCGTTCCCTGGTGGCTTGCAACGATGGTCTCGTCAGAGCCGATTATCTGGCGCTTGGGTATATTTAGTATGCTGCCGTCGATTATGCCTCGCACGATAAGGCGGTCGGTCCCGCTCACGATATACACCGTGAAGCCGTTCGCCTGAAGGAATCCGACTATCTGCGCCATCGGTCTGTAGAAGCCCTCTCCGCGCTTCATTCCCGGATAGCTCGGCATCTGCTGCTTTTTGAATTCCTGGATATACTCGTTGAACTGCGAAACCGTCATGCCGGCGAAGGCTGATGCGACCGCTCTCCCGTGGTCGACCTCCAGACCCGAAAACGATTTTCCCGTTTCGTTCTGCTCTCTTATCTTCTCTGCGACCTCTCTCTCGAAGTCAGAAGCTTTGTCCCTGTAATCCGGATCGTCAAGCACTCGATATGCAAGAAGCGTGTAGTCGAAATAGTTCGGGTCCGTCTCGCAGAACAGCGTGCCGTCCAGATCGAATACCGCTATTCTGTCGGCTTCGGGGATAAAGTCCGCGTTCTTCTCGTCCGTCACAGCCTCAACATAGGAAATAAGCTCCTGCGCCGCCTTTGCTCCCTCTGTCCATAGCGAGAGCGGCTCTCCCGCTCTCCTTAGCCTGAAGAGCATAGTCGCCGCCTGCGCCCGGGTAAGCTGTCCCTTGGGGCTGAGCTTTCCCTTCGCCGTTCCTCCGATGATCCCCGCTCCGATCGCCCATTTCATAGCGGGAACATAC
Source organism: Oscillospiraceae bacterium (assembly GCA_902765975.1). Lineage (GTDB taxonomy): Bacteria > Bacillota > Clostridia > Oscillospirales > Oscillospiraceae > RUG626. The sequence continues at coordinate 1,679 of CACXBO010000209.1, read as the reverse complement.
TCCTCTGATACCTCGGAAGAATCTGTATAGCCCGGAAGGTAGGTATAAGCTCCCGCACTGACGTCCGCCCCAGAATACTGCGCGTATTTCCAAATGAGGTATGCGGTCTCCTCTCTTGTCAGCGCATCGCCCGGCCCGAATGTGGGTCCCTCTTTGGTAACTATCTTTTCCGCTGCAGCCCATCTGACTGCCTCGGTATACCAGCCGTCCGCCTTTACGTCTGAGTATGGGATAATATAATTGACCACCGGCTCCTCCGCCATCCTCCAGAGGATCGTCGTAAGCTGTGCGCGGGTAAGCCTGCCGGCAGGGCTGAACTCCGAGGCGGAAGTGCCCGTCATAAGTCCCTTTTCATATACGTATTTGACAGCATCCGCATACCACGAATCCTGCTGCAGGTCGGTAAACGGCATTCCCGTGCGCCATGCTGTCACTCTGTCGGCGACGTTTTTCTTCAGATTTGAGAAGAAGAAAAGGTAGTCGTAAACGTGATAAGAGCCGCTCGGGAAAATATCTACTACGGGAGGATAATCCGCTGCGCTGACGTCCGTGACTATCAGCTCTCCCCTGTCCCCGATACGGGCTCCGCAAAGCGCGGGTATCGGCTCTTCTCCAACGCCCATGACTGCGCCGAGGTTAAGGGATTTGTCCGCTGCCGCTCCGTCCGTCCTCCAGCTTAGCGGATTTATCGAAAGCGCCTTCTGTCCCGCCGGATTGACGAGAGTTGCGCTCAGCGTTCCGTCCTCGCAGTCAAAGCTTATCACCGAGCCCGTGTCCGTCTCGCCCTTTGCGGGAACTATCTGGGGATATTTGGAGGTCGTCTCCTCTGTGACCGACCAGCCTATCGCATAGCAGGCGACAAGTCCTTCTCTCAACGCCCTCGGCTTCTCGCCCTCACCCCCGTAATAGTCCTTCAATAGCTCGAGGCACATATCGGCTCCCTGCGAGAAGCCGGCGAGGATAAGCCCCCTGCCTCCGCTATCATTCTCAAGATACCAGCGAAAAGCCGCGTCGACGTCGGCGTATGCCGTCGCCCTCGCCTCCTCAAATTCATCGGCGGGCAGCTTATAGGCGTTCATCGACATCTGCCGGTAGAATGGCGAAAACAGCCTTCCCGCGTTCTCGTATATGCCCTTTTCCATATCGAGGGCGTTTATAAAAAGCGATTTTAGTTTTTCATTCAGGTCGAGGGCGTTCTTCTCGCTCTTCGTATCGACTGTCGGGCAGATAAGGAAAATGTCCACGCCTGTGTCCTCGCCCAGCTCAAAATAAGCCCAGTTCTCCCTTTCGCCGTAGTCAAGAGCCTCGGAGTCTGCCCTTGCTGGAATCTGCGCGAGAGGCAGAGCGAGGACAAGAGCCAGAAACAGAATTATCGTTCTTCGTAACAGCTTCATTTTTCATTACCTCCTGATACGGCTTCATTTTTTAAAACGCAATCGGAGAAAAATCTGAGAAACGCAGCTTTGCTCTCCTCCAGCGGCATATCGTTATCGAAAACGAGGTCGTAGGAGAAGTTTTCAACTTCGTCGTCAGCCGCGTTGCCGTATTTCTCGCCCGTGTTGAGCCCTGCCCTGCGCACGAGCAGAGTGAGACACCTTGCCGGATAGATCGAATCGCGGAAGGCGGCTATCTCCTTCGGCTCTCTTATGTGGACGAACATGACCTCTCCGTCCCCCGCG
>CACXBO010000208.1 GCA_902765975.1 Oscillospiraceae bacterium | reverse complement strand
GAGATTTCTGAATCTCTTCATAAAGGCATCTCCTAAAAGTTTTATAATATAAAGCTATCATTTTTGCAGCGAAAAATCAATACCCGCAGGGCTTTTGCCTCTTGCTTTTTCTTCCGATAAGTCCTATCATATCTAAGTGACTGTTAAGCATCTCGGAGGAAGCTATGATTGATATAAAAAGCGAAAGGCTGTCTTTTGACGAATATGTGGATTTTCTGAAACGCACCGATCTGGGCTCTCAGTATCCAAGGGAGCGTTTCTCCAAGCGCGTTGCAAGGCTGCTTGAAACCGCGTCTATTAGCCTTGCCGCGCGAGACGAAAACGGGACTCTTGCAGGCGTGCTTCTCGGACTCACCGATTTTGCCTACTGGCTTTTCGTGACCGACCTCGGCGTCGCCCGTGAATTTGAACGTCAGGGTATCGGCTCGAGGCTTATGAAAGAGGCTCTCGCCCTCGCGGGCGGTGAAAAGGATATTGCCGTCTATCTCGTTGCAAACGAAGACGCTGTTCCCTTCTATGAGAAGCTCGGAATGAAAAAAGCTGAGGACGTTATGCAGTATTTCCATATCGAGTGGACGGAATTTACAGTTGAATGATCGGAGAAAGAGAATGAAATACAAGCTTTGCGATAACCGTACTCCGGGAGCTGTCGTCCTTAATATGCTTATCGCGGCGCTGAGTCTCTTTCTGAACGGCTTTGGCATCTACCTCACTATACATGCGGGCATCGGCGCGGCGCCCTGGGACGTGCTGAGCCTCGGCATCTCGAAAACGTTCGGCATACTGTACGGCACCGCGTCTATCGCTGTCTCGGTCACTATTCTGATAATTGATATACTTCTTAAAGAACCGATCGGCATTGCAATGTTCATCGACGCGATCGTCGTTGGAAAAGCGGTCGATTTCTTTAATTGGCTCGGCCCTGTTCCGGCGTGCCGCTCTGTATTCACGGCGGTTACCGTTATGCTTGCGGGACTCGTCATCCTCGGTTACACTCAGTTTGCTTATATGAAGGCGTCGCTCGGCTGCGGGCCGCGCGACACGCTTATGGTAGGACTTGCAAAGCGAACCCGGCGTATTCCTATCGGAGCCGTCAGCATAATTATACTGAGTACAGCCACTCTTATCGGCTGGCTTCTCGGCGGCCCTGTCGGAATAGGGACTCTCATCTGCGCCTTCTGTGCCGGGCCGATAATGCAGCTTGCGTTCCGCACAGTTCGCTTCGACGCTACGGAAATAAGACATCAGCGACTCAGAGATACCGCCGGGGTTCTGTTTATAAGGCAGTGAGAAGTCTTGCTTTCATTGAAACGGAGGCGTTAATAATGGCAAAAATTGCATACTTTTGCTACTGTGTTGCAGGAAATATTAAAAAAACGCATTATGACGCGGACGGTACCTTGAGATACGGCACCTCTGCCTACACCGGAGGCACAAAGGTGTATCTGTACGGAAAAATGTGGGATTTCGCATATGACTCTATCTTAGTTTTCGGTCTGTCCCGCAGAAAGCAGTGGGAGTTCCATACAGTTCCCGTTGAGCTTATTGAAAACGTCAGATTTACAAAGACCTTCAAGCCGTCGGTGATCCGGTTAATGAATGATTTTGAATTTTACGACTGCTGGTGGCACAATTCACATGAGGACAAGCTCGAAGCGGAGAAATTTGCTGAGAGCTGGAACGCCCGATTCAAAACAAAAAAGGAGTCTGAAATGAAAGCTGCTGTTACCCTCTCACCTCTTGAGGAGGGCGACCGCGAACGGTTCATTCTCGACAATCAGTACACATTCAGTTTCGGCGCAACGGAGGAGTTCGGTCTCCGCGACGACCATTTCAACGACGACGGAGAGATCATCTCGCGTGAAACGATCGAGGAGAGCATTAACTCCGGCACTGCCTACCGTATTCTTGCAAACGGAGAAAAGGTCGGAGGTCTTGTCGTTAATATAGACGCTGAAACGCAGCACAATCACCTTGACCTTCTCTTCGTCGATCCGAAAGCTCACAGCCGGGGGATCGGTCTTGCCGCATGGCGTGAGGTGGAGCGTATGTATCCGGAAACCATTGTCTGGGAGACCTGTACGCCATACTTTGAGAAGCGCAACATCCACTTCTATATCAACAAATGCGGTTTCAGCGCAGTTGAGTTTTTCTGCGCCGCGCACCGCGATCCCAACGAACCCGAAGCTCAATCCGATGGGCCGGATGAAATGTTCCGCTTTGAAAAAAGGATGAAATAATAGCCTTGTTCTTCTGCTCAGATTTTGATATTATTCTTTTGTGGTATTACAGAGAGAGAGGTGCCCGGCATGCAGGCGTCAGTTCAGGAATCGTTTTCCGAACGGGTTTTAAGAGATATGAGCTCAGCGGTGCTCGTTCTCAACCGTGGAGGATTCATTGAGTATATAAACCGTCCCGCCGCGGAAATGTTCGAGCTTGACCCCGGTATCAAGCCGGGAACTCAGAGATTTGCTCTGACTCAGGAGGACTCATACAACGACGGATTCTATGAGTGCATTATGAACGCCATTTACAACAAGGACGATACGAATGTCGATATCGTGAAGTACCGCTCGCCCTCCGGCCGCAAATACGTCGTCAAAATGTCGAGCTCGTTCCTTGACTCTTCCGAAGACAGCAAGGATGAGATAGTCGTCACGATCACTGACGTCACCCGCGCCGAGGAGCTCAGGCAAAAAGTAAACGACTCTTCAATGACCTTCACTATCTTTCTCTTCGGCTTCGCAATCTGGATGCTTGTCTACGCTCTCTGGGTATTTCTCGATCGTCCGATCGCCGCGGACTATATGACGCACGGCGTTGAAATACTGTCCCTTATTATGCTCGTTTTTATCATTCTCCGGACGAGTCTCACCTGGCGCGACCTCGGAGTGATGCATCTTAATCTTAAGAAAACCGTGCGAACGGCTCTCATCATTTCAGCATGCGCAGTTGCCTTCCTCTTCGCGGTCAAATTTATAGCCCGCCTTATAAACCCGAACGTATTCGAGCCGAACGCTCCGTTTTTCGATATAAAGCGTTTCGGTCTCAGGCAGATACTCTACATACTGACGGCTGGCATACAGGAATTTCTCGCGCGCAGCGTTATGCAGGCAAACCTCAAGCGCATTATCTCCAGCAGACACAGCGGCGTTATCGCCATAATCCTGTCCTCTCTCATATTTGCCGCCCTGCATATCCATTTCGGATTTTTCTTTATGATAGGCGCCGCAGTCCTCGCAGGACTTGAGGGCATTCTCTACGAAAAGCAGCAGAATATCATCGGCGTCTGGATAGTGCACTGGGTTTTCGGCGTCAGCGGCACCCTGCTATGCCTTATAGATCACTGATACAGCTGAAACGGTAAAAGCCTTTTCCGTGAATTCGGAAAAGGCTTTTTGTATGCCGCTTTTGAGACCCCTACAAAATTACACTGCTCTCAATCCAAATACCGCGCTGGAAGTGGAGTTTGAATACTCAAAAAGGGGAGCGAAGCGAAGCATTTCTCATCAGTATGATGCTACTCATGGAGACTACACGGGTTTCTCCCTTGTACAAAAGAATTTGAAAGAGCTGTGTGAAAACGCATATCCTCTTGAGGCACATTATGATGAAAAACCAAAAGCAAGTGATAACCACGTTACTGGCGTCGCAACCTTAGGAAGCGTTCTTCAAGCTGGAAGCCGACAGTTACCTGTTAGGCTTACAATCAAGTTTTTTTGATAACGCAGAGCCAAAGCTTCACATTGTCATTAATAGTGAAGGGAGCGCTCCCGTTAGAGCCGATGGGACGCAAAACGCGCACCAACCGACCGAGAACACTCCCGCCACCATGACTATAACAGATTATTTTAAGCTTGTCAATGGTAATGAGGAGTTTACAAAGAGGATACCTGACAGTATCACGG
>CACXBO010000207.1 GCA_902765975.1 Oscillospiraceae bacterium | reverse complement strand
GTCGCCCTCGTCGCCTCCTCGTTCGGTCGGAACCTGTCGCCGTCGATATCGTAGTACAGCCCGTTCTCTACCACAAATTTAACATATTGGTAGAACCAGTTTTTCTCTGCTACGTCCGAATACCTCATCTCGCTCTCGCCCGGCTTCTCGCCATCCGCAGCAAAGTAGCCGTTAACCAGGACCGTTATATCCCCCGTCGCCGTTACCGAGGCGAGAGTGTCCTCGCAAAGGAAATAGCGAAGTCCGGGCTTCAGCTCGGCGTCTCCGGTTATCTCCGCGGCGTCGGCAATACAGATCACGGTCCCTTTTTTAACGCTCAGCCTCGCGCTGCCCTCCGAAAGAATCACAGACGAGCCGAAGCGGAGCTTAACTTTTCCGCCCTCCGAAAGCTCAAGCGGAGAAAAACCGGAAGCGAAGTCGTAGACCGTGCCCTCCTCCTCCGGATCGGCTGCATAGTCTGAGAAAAGCCTCTCAAGGGCGGACGCGCCCTCTTCGGACAGCTTTTCGACCGTCTCCGGCGTGAACTCCCCGTCGACGTAGCTTTTTGAAACGAGGGGATCCGTCACCGAGCCGGGCGCGGAGGCGGAGGTTAGGCAGGCGGCGAATATTGCGAGCGCAGCGAGCGCCGTAAGCGTTTTTTTCACGTTTCTCCCCTCCCTCCGTCAGATCTGAGATAATAGCCCAGAGTCAGCATGCTGTCCGACAGGTGTACGTTCTCGACGAAGACCTCCGGCGCTGTCTCGGACAGGTCGTCGCCCGTGAAGTTCCAAATACCGGCGACTCCGCCGGCGGCCGCGCTTGCCGCAGCCTCGTCCGCTCTCTCACGGGGCAGGGTCAGCACGGCGACGTCCACGGAATTTTCGCGGATGAAGCTCTCAAGCTCGGAGACGTGATAGACCGCTGTATGGCCTATCTGCGTTCCGACCTTAGCCGGATCGACGTCGAAGGCCGCGACGAGCTCGGCGCCGCATTCCTCAAAGCGGAAATTGAGCGCAAGGGCTCTGCCGAGGTTTCCGATACCGACGATGACGGCCTTGAGCCTTTTGTCCAGCCCGAGAGCAGCGGCAACGCCATCCCTGAGCTGAGCCACGTTGTAGCCGTAGCCCTGCTGACCGAAGCCTCCGAAGCAGTTCAGGTCCTGCCTGATCTGCGAGGCTGTGAGCCCCATCCTTCTGCCGAGTTCGCCGGAAGAGACCTTCAGAACGCCCTCTTTTCCGAGCATATCGAGGTATCTGAGGTATCTCGGGAGCCTTTTTATCACGTTTTGCGATATCTTGTATTTCATAGCGCGATTACCTTCGCATCTGTTCAGTATAATTATAATGTATATATTATAGCAGACCGGCGGCGATATGGCAAGAGCCTGACTTTTGCGGCGGTCTATCGGATAATAAAGAGTTAACAATCCGTTAATTCACCTATTTTTCTCTTTTTTTACGGAACGCTGTGTGGTATAATCATAATGTATTATTATGTACACTTTGAAAGGCTTGATATAAATGGGATTATTTACTAAGCTCTTCGGAACGAGGAGCCAGCGCGAGGTCAGGAAATTTGACCCGATCATCGAAAAGATCGACGCCCTTGAAAACGAATACAGGGGCCTCTCCGATTTTGAGCTCAAGGCGAAAACGGAGGAGTTCAAGCGCAGGTATGCCGCAGGCGAGACTCTCGACGACCTTCTGCCCGAGGCTTTTGCCGCCGTGCGCGAGGCGTCCGACCGCGTTCTCGGTATGCGTCATTTCCGCGTTCAGCTCATCGGCGGCATAGTTCTGCACCAGGGCCGCATCGCGGAGATGAAGACCGGCGAGGGAAAGACCCTCGTTGCGACCCTGCCCGCCTACCTTAACGCTCTGACGGGCGAGGGCGTGCATATAGTCACGGTAAACGATTACCTTGCCAAGCGCGACAGCGAATGGATGGGCAAGATATACCGTTTCCTCGGTCTATCCGTGGGGCTCATTATCCACGGACTGACGAACGACGAACGCAGGAGAGCCTACGCCGCAGACATAACCTACGGGACAAACAACGAGATAGGCTTTGACTACCTCCGCGACAATATGGCGCTGTATAAAAATCAGATGGTGCAGCGCGGACACGTCTTCGCCATCGTCGACGAGGTCGACTCCATTCTTATCGACGAGGCGCGTACACCGCTCATCATCTCCGGAAGCGGCGACGAGTCCACCGATCTCTACCGCCAGGCAGACGATTTCGTAAGACGCCTGCGCCGCATCGTCTACGCATCCACGGACGAGAAGGAGGATCTCAGCGAGCTCGACACCGATTTTATCGTCGATGAGAAGGCGCGCACGGCAACCCTTACCGCGAAGGGTATAGCAAAGGCAGAGGCCGCCTTTCACCTCGAAAACTACGCCGACATCGAGAACGCTACTCTCTCGCACCACATAAATCAGGCTCTGAAGGCGCACGGCGTTATGAAGCGCGACGTCGATTACGTCGTTAAGGACGGCGAGATAATCATAGTCGACGAGTTCACCGGACGACTCATGTTCGGGCGCCGCTATTCCGAGGGTCTGCATCAGGCTATCGAGGCAAAGGAGGGCGTAGACGTCCAGCGCGAAAACAAAACTCTCGCAACTATCACCTTCCAGAACCTGTTCCGCCTTTACGCAAAGCTGTCGGGAATGACCGGAACGGCTCTCACCGAGGAGGAGGAGTTCGCCGCAATCTACAACCTCGACATCGTGGAGATACCGACTAACAGACCTCTTATAAGGATCGACAACGGCGACGTCGTATATAAAAACGACGTGGGCAAGAACAGGGCGATAATAAATCAGATAATCGAGTGCCACGAGAAGGGTCAGCCCGTCCTGGTCGGCACGGTTTCTATCGAAAAGAGCGAATACCTCTCCTCTCTTCTCAAGCGCGCGGGAGTGCCGCATAACGTGCTGAACGCAAAGCAGCACGAGCGCGAGGCGGAAATAATCGCTCAGGCGGGAAAATACGGCGCAGTCACCATCTCGACCAACATGGCGGGGCGCGGAACGGATATCGTTCTCGGCGGAAACGCCGAGTATATGGCGCGAGCTGACCTGCGCAAGGCGGGCTATGAGGAGGAGATCATCACCGAAGCTACCGGCTATGCCGATACGGATAACGAAACTGTTCTCGAGGCTCGCAAGCTCTTCCAGGCAAAGCTCGCGGATTACTCCGTCGTCACGAAGTCGGAGGCGGAGAAGGTTCGCGAGGCGGGCGGTCTCTTTGTTCTCGGAACGGAAAGACACGAATCCCGAAGGATAGACAATCAGCTCCGCGGACGTTCCGGAAGGCAGGGCGATCCGGGCGAGACCCGCTTCTACCTTGCGCTCACCGACGATATCATGCGTCTTTTCGGCTCGGAGCGCGTTATGGGCATGATGGAGGCTCTCGGTCTCGACGAGGACACGCCTATCGATGCGAAGATACTCTCTAACGCCATTGAAAACGCGCAGAAGAATGTGGAGAGCCGCAACTTCCAGAGCCGCAAACGGGTACTTGAATACGACGACGTTATGAACACGCAGCGCGAGGTCATCTACGGTCAGCGCAGGCGTGTGCTCGACGGCGAGGACGTGAGCGGCAACATCTGGCAGATGGTGGAGGACGTTATCGACTCATCCGTCAATTCAAACGTAACCGAGCACGGCGTGGACGTCGCCGAGGCGGTCAAGCCCTTCGTCGGGCTTTTCGTCGGCGAGAGCGAGCTTCACGTTCTTCCGAACGGAACCGAGGAGCTATCGAATATGCTTAAGGAGAGAGCGCGCGCCGTCTACGATCGCCGCGAGGCGGAGTTCGGACCGCTGCCCGGCACCGACACGCCCATGCTCCGCGAGATAGAGCGCGTCGTGCTCCTGCGCGTCGTCGACGAATACTGGATGGACAATATCGATGCTATGGCGGATCTGCGCCAGGGCATAACTCTCCGCGCCTACGCGCAGACGAATCCCGTAGACGAATACAAGCGCGAGGGCTACGAGATGTTCGAGGCGATGATAAACGGCATAAAGGAAGAGGTCGTGCGCCGGATATTCACCGTCAGGATAAAGAAGGAAGCGCCTATCGAGCGCAAGGCTGTCGCCAAGAACGCCGTTGCCGGAGGCGCCGGCGGCGATAAAACGGTCAAGAAGCAGCCTGTAAAGGTCGCCAAAAAGCCCGGTAGAAACGACCCCTGCCCCTGCGGAAAGTGGAAGGCGGACGGCTCGCGCCCGCTCAAGTACAAGGAATGCTGCGGCAGAGACGATTAAATTTCTAGCCGTTTGTTCGTAATGTGTTTATTATAAGGAGGCGGTAACTTGAAAAAACTTCATATCCGCCTTCTCTCCGGTATTCTCGCAGCTCTTATTCTCTCGGGCTGCAG
>CACXBO010000206.1 GCA_902765975.1 Oscillospiraceae bacterium | reverse complement strand
CTGCGGTCTATGCTGTCGAGGCCTTCCCTGTCTATCTCAAGGCGCAGGAGCGCGTCGTCCGCTATCTCCTTCGTTATCGTGCCGTCGCCGTAGACCTCGGCGAAATCGCGCACTCTGCGGAGTATGCGGTTTGCTATTCTCGGCGTGCCTCTGCTTCGCATGGCAAGCTCGAGAGCGCCGTCCGGCTCTATCGGCACGCCCAGAATATCTGCGCTGCGCTCGATTATTCGCTTTAAATCCTTTGGCTCGTAGAGCTCAAGCTTCAATTCGATCCCGAATCTGTCGCGCAGCGGCTTTGAGAGCTGACCGGAGCGCGTTGTCGCGCCGATAAGCGTGAAGCTCTTGAGGTCTATCCTTACGCTCGTCGCCGCGGGTCCCTGACCGATGATGATGTCGATGTGCTTATCCTCCATCGCGGGATAGAGTATCTCCTCAACAGTCCTGTTCATCCGGTGTATCTCGTCGATGAACAGTATATCCCCCTCCTCAAGGTTTGTTAGCAGGGCGGCGAGATCCTTGGGCTTTTCGATCGCCGGCCCGGAGGTTTTGCGCATCTGAACGCCCATCTCGTTTGCTATTATCGAGGCGAGTGTCGTCTTTCCGAGCCCCGGAGGGCCGTGGAGGATAACGTGGTCAAGGCTCTCGCCCCTGCGCTTCGCTCCCTCTATGAACACCTCGAGGTTTCTCTTCGCCTTATCCTGGCCTATATACTCGGAGAGAGTTTTCGGGCGGAGAGAGAACTCCCCCTCGTCCTCCCTGAGCTGCGCCGTGCTCATAAGCTTGTCGTTTTTTCGCTCCCTGATATCCGAACCGTCTTTTGTAAAGTCGATCATAGTATGCCCCCGATTTTTCTCACTGCTTTATCGAGCTTTTCAGCACGTATTTTATTATCTCCTCGGTCGTCATGCTCTCCGTGTCCGCGCCCTTCAAGGCCGAGGTTATCTCCTGCTGCGAGTAACCGAGGACTGTCAGCGCGGCGAAGGCGTCGCTCACAGCTCTGCCCGCTGCGGCGGGCTGAGAAACGGAAAACTTATCCGGAAGGACCGGCATTCCCGCGCTCTCCTTCGCTATCTTGTCCTTAAGCTCAAGAATAACTCTCTGCGCAATGCGCTTTCCGATACCGGGCGCAGCGGTAAGCGCCTTTTCGTTTTCGCTAACGACCGCCATGGCAAGGCCCTCGGGAGTTACGCACGAAAGTATCGACTGCGCCGCCTTGGGACCGACTCCGGAAACTCCGAGCAAAAGCTCGAAGGAGCGCTTCTCCGAGGTGTCGCAGAAGCCGTAGATATCAAATGCGTCCTCGCGGACGATAACGTGGGTATAGAGCCTCGCCCGCTTTCCCATATCGAGCTTTGCGAGGGTGTTGAGCGATACGTTTACTAGATATCCCGCGCCGCCGACGTCGATAACGGCGACGCCCTCTTCAATTACCGTGACAGTACCTTCTAAATAGTAGAACATGGGCTGTTCCCCCCGTCAAAATTGATGAGCGAAGATGAAAACCTCGCGTGAGTTATCGCGAGAGCGAGAGCGTCGGACGCATCGTCCGGCTTTGCGACAGTGTCCATATTGAGAAGCCGGCGCACCATCTCCATCATCTGTTTTTTCGTTGCTCTTCCGTAGCCGGCTATCGCCTGCTTCACCTGCAGCGGAGTGTATTCAAACATCGGAACGTTCATCTCCTGACCCGCAAGCAGAACGACCCCTCTCCCGTGAGCTACCGAAATGCCGGTCTTCAGATTGTCGTTGAAGAAAAGCTCCTCAATGCTTATCGCGTCCGGCTCGAACATCTTGATGAGCTCGAGAGTATCGTAGTATATCTGCTGCAGCCTCACGGACAGTCTCTGTCCCGCCGGTGTCAGGATAGCTCCGCAGCGGACGAGCTCGTGCCTGCCCTTGTCCGAACGGATTATCCCGAAGCCCACTGTGGCTATCCCCGGGTCGACGCCAAGTATCGTTTGCATATAAAACCCCTATTTTGCGATTTTAATCAGTATAACACACAATTTGTTGATATGCAAGGTGAATCAGTCACAAATCCGGGCAACTTATCATAGACTGTACTGACTTTGAAAAAGGAGGAACACAAGCTCATGGCTGATAATATTGAAAACGCTGCCGCTCCGGAGCCCGCCGCAGTTCGGGAAGCGGTTTGCGTACATACCATGAAGATATTCGATTCCTGCAAGGACAGGGATTGCCACAACGATCTGAGAGTTTATCTGACCGAGACCTCGCAGGAGGCGGTGAACGGCGCCGCTGGAGTCAGGGCGAAGGGCGCGGAGCTTCTATACGTAGACGCGCACGTCGAGCCCGTTCAGTTCAACAGGGGCTTTTACTCCGTCGATCTGAGCTATTATTACAAGGTCTCCGGAGAGACAACTGGCGCGGGCGCGGGCACTGCGATAACCGGTCTGGCTTACTGCACGAAGCGCGTTCTGCTCTACGGAAGCGAGGGCGGCGCAAAGGTCTTCTCCTCCGACGCCCCGATTGCCGAGGCTGAAGCAATTGACGTTACCTCGCTCAAAATGCCGAAGGCGGTCGTGGAGGCCGTCGATCCGCTTCTGCTTGAGCTGAGACTCATAGAGACTCAGGACGGAGGCGCGGATACCGCCGTCTTCGCCGTGCCGGAGGCGATAGCCGACGCCTTCGACTCCCCGCTCGTGCTCACGGACGAAGCGCGAAAGGTCTATACCACCCTCGGCCAGTTCACCCTCGTCCGTCTTGAGCGGGATACTCAGCTTCTCATACCCGCCTATGACTACTGCGTGCCGGGCAAGGACTGCGCAGACTCCGATCCGGACGATCCCTGCACTCTCTTCAGCAGGATAGACTTTCCCGTCGACGAATTTTTCCCGCCTGATACGATCTCCGGCTTCTCAGAGACCTACCGCGGCGCTATCGAGGAGCTCAAAGGATAAAAAAAGCGAGAGGAAGGGCGACTTCCTCTCGCTTTTTCAGCATATCAGTCGTGCGTTACCTTTCCGTCGGTAGGGACGATCGCGATATAGGTCTTGCCCCTGCCGAACACTATTTCCCTGCCGCTGTCGTCGGTGAATACGAACGGGGCGTCCTCATTTTCCTTCGACCAGTTTATCAGGATGAACTTGCCGTCGGAGAAGAAGAATCCGCTTCCGCTCTTGCCGCTGAGCTCAGTCTTGAGTCTGCCGTAGGAGTCGTTGGTATAGACTCTCGTGAATATCGTTATCACGTTCCTGAACCTGAGCGGGCTCTTATCAAGGGCGTCGGTCATAACGGCGCCGAACTGGGTGGGCGTGTAAAGCCTTGTCTCTTCATCGTATTTGAAGCTTGTCGTCTTTGTGCCGCGGAACGTGATCTCTATCGAGGTCGCGGAGGCTGTAGACGGGGCCGAATCGTCGGCAAAGGTCATATTGTAGGCAAAGTCCGCATAATGCGTGAGGCGGTAATCCTGCTTTTGGCAGTAGCTTACGAGCTTATCGGTGACGAGCATAAGCGAATGCTCAAGCCCCTTCTGCTTGCGAACGGAGTCGCGGTAGAAGAGCTGACCCTGCTCGTAGCCGCCGTTTACACCGTCGACTCGCGTCATATTCGCCTTCTTCATGGCTATGTATGCGTCGTCGCTTCCGCCGGCGTGGACGTAGACCGCGTCGAGTCCCCGGGTTATGTCGAGGTAATAGGGGCGCGAGCTTCTCACGGGACCGACGTCCTCAGCGGCGGTGATATCGGTGAAGACTGCGAGGAAGCGGGTTATGCTGCCCTCCGCCAAAGCCTCGTAGATGATATCGGCCTTTCCGATGCCGTCCTGCGGGGTGGCGTATCTGTGGTTGTTTATCATAACCGCGTAGGGTCTTACGTTCGTTATGTCCGTGTCGATCGGCTCGCCCGTCAGCGGATTATACGGCCCTGTGTAAACGGGCTCGGGTTCCGGCTCAGGCTCAGGCTCAGGCTCAGGCTCGGGCTCAGGTTCAGGCTCCGGTTCAGGCTCGGGTTCGGGTTCCGGCTCCGGCTCGGGCTCGGGTTCCGGTTCAGGCTGAGGTTCCGGCTCGATAATCGGCTCGGGCTCAGGCTGAGGGTCCGGTTTTTTTGTCCCGCCGGAGGTAAGCAGTATTATTGCGGTGACCGCCGCGATGAGGGCGACAGCGGCGGCGATGATGTAGATAAGAGTTCTTTTGTCAATTCCGCCTTTTTTATGTGAAGCAGCGTGCTTTCCGCCCTTTGCCATAAAATCAATCCCCTTTTCGTTCATTTTTCATAATTATAGACGATATTCTGCCAATAGTCAACATAACATCCGCATATTAAGACTTCACTGACAGGCAATTTGTTCCATTATATATTACCCCTTGTTTTTTCCCGAAAATTGTTTATAATGGGTTTTACTATCGAAATTTGTCGAGAGGGATGCGTTATGGAGCCAAGGTACGGATTTATTCACGATGAAATGGAGCTTAAAGTTCTTATTTTATACGTAATACGCCGTGTCTCAGTTCCGGTGCCGAGAAACGAGCTTACGGATCTCGTGCTTCTATGTGACGACGGCATAGGCTATTTTGAATTCACCGAATGCCTCTTCGACCTTATAAAAACCGGTCACGTCCGCGAAGAGGAAGGGGCTTACACTCTCACTCAAAAGGGGATCGAAAACGGAGAGGCTACCGAAAAAAGCATCCCATATTCAGTGCGTATCAGAGCCGAAAAAGCCTGTGCAACCGCAAAGCAGCTTCTTGAGCGCGACTCTATGATACACGCTACGCATGAGCTGAGGCAGCTCGGAGGCTTTACCGTCAAGCTGACGATGGGCGACGGGATGGGCGATCTTATCGACCTTGAGCTGCTGTGCGGAGACGCTTCCCAGGCGAAACGCATCGAGCAAAACTTCCGCAAGCACGCCGAGAAGCTATACGGAAAAATAGTAGAGCTGTTATTAAACGAGGTATGAATAAACCCGCTTCGGTCTG
>CACXBO010000205.1 GCA_902765975.1 Oscillospiraceae bacterium | reverse complement strand
CTGGCGCGCGGGGTGGTTTGCTCTGCCGGCGTAGCCCTCGTTCTCGGCGCAGAGCATACAGCGCGGATAGCCCGAGGCGGGAAGCTCCCTCGCGGCGGCTATCGCCTTCGGGTCCTTCTCCGGCTTCGAGAGGTTTATCGTTATATCGAGGTCGCCGTACTCCGTCGGAGCCTTCCACTGCACGTCCTTCTCTATTCTGTCGCGCCTTATATAGTTCGTATCGCAGGAGAAGCGGTAGTACCAATCGGTGGCCTCGCGCGGATCCCAGGCTCTGAGAGCTTCGAACTTGGCCCGTACCTGACCGGGGCGTGGGGTGAGCCTGCCCATTATCTCCGTGTCGAAGAGGTCGCGGAATACGACGCTCTCGCCCGGTATCGCGTATTCGGTCAAAGCGTCCAGTATAACGGAAAGCCGCGCGCCCTCCTCCACCTCGATATCCGGGACTGCGTCCGCCTTCAGTGCGTCCAGCACGGTATTCTCAGCCCATATCTCCTCTCCGGCCTCGATGAGCTCTGTTTTGAGCGCATAGTCTATGAGTGCTTTAACGGCGTTCATTTTTACCTCCGTTCAGTCGGCGTATCCGTGCGGATGTGCCTTATGCCAGCTCCACGCTGTGGAGATTATCGTTTCGAGGTCGGCATACTGCGGCTTCCAGCCGAGGACGCTCTTCGCCTTCTCAGAGCTTGCGACGAGGATATCCGGGTCGCCGGGACGGCGATCGAGCATCCTCTCGGGTATCGGATGACCGGTAACCCTTCTCGCGGTCTCAACGACCTCCTTATTTGAGAAGCCCACTCCGTTGCCGAGGTTGAAGGTGTTTGACTCGCCGCCGCGGAGAAGATAGTCGAGGGCGAGGATATGCGCCTGAGCGAGGTCCATAACGTGTATGTAATCTCGGACGCAGGTGCCGTCCGGCGTGTCGTAGTCGCCGCCGAAGATGCCGATAAACTCGCGCTGTCCGTTCGGGACCTGGAGGATGATGGGTATGAGATGCGTCTCCGGGTCGTGCGCCTCACCGATGACTCCGTCCGGGTGCGCTCCGCAGGCGTTGAAGTACCTTAGCGCGACGTATTTGAGCCCGCAGGCGAGGTCAGTCCAGCGCATCATTTTCTCCATGGCGAGCTTCGTCTCGCCGTAGGGATTTATCGGCTGGGTCCTGTCGCTTTCGAGGATAGGAGTTTTCTCCGGGATGCCGTAGGTCGCGGCGGTGGAGGAAAAGACTATCTTCATTACGTTATGCGCGACCATGCTCTCAAGCAGGCTGTTGGTGCCCCAGAGATTGTTGTCGTAGTACTTGAGCGGGTCCTTCATCGACTCGCCGACCTGCGACGAGGCGGCGAAGTGGATGACGCCCTCGATATCTTCCTTCTCGAAAAGCGCGTCGAGAGCCCTTCTGTCGCGGATATCCAGCTCATAGAATCTCGCCTTCGGATGTACCGCCTTGCGGAAGCCTGTGACAAGATTATCCGCAACTACCACGTCGCGCCCCGCTCTTATGAGCTCGTAAACGGTGTGAGAGCCGATATAGCCCGCTCCTCCGAGAACTAAAACTGCCATTGTTATTCTCCTCCTTCGCATTATTCAAGCGGCCTCAGCCGCGCATCTGACGCCTTCTGGCGAGGTTTAAGGGTCCGTCCTGCATCTCGGAGAGCGCTCCGAGATTTTTTACTATCCCGTGGGCGACGCAGAGCTGAGCGTCGTCGGCAAGCCTGGTCTTAATGCTCGTTGAGCTCTCTATCAGCCTGTCGAAGCCCCAGATAAGGCTTCCGCCGCCGGTCAGCACGATGCCGTTTTCCGCGATGTCGGCTACGAGCTCGGGCGGCGTCTCCTCAAGCACGTGGTGTATCGCCTCGATTATCCTGCCGGAGACCTCGTCGAAAGCCTCTATCATCTCCGAAGAGCTGAGGCTTACCGTCATGGGAAGGCCGGTCATAAGGCTTCTGCCCTTGACCTCCATCGTCTCCTCTTCTGTCTTCGGGAACACGCAGCCTATGCTCATTTTAAGCTCCTCAGCCGTCGTCTTTCCGATAAGCAGGCTGTGCTTCTTGCGGATATATTTTATAACCGCCTCGTCGAAGGCGTCGCCCGCGTATCTTATCGACGAACACTCGACGACTCCGTTCAGGCTCAGAACGGCTATCTCCGTCGTGCCGGCGCCAACGTCTATCACCATATTGCCCTCAGCCCTGGAGATATCGACTCCTGCTCCCACGGCGGCGGCTACAGCCTCCTCGATGAGGTAAACTCTGCGCGCTCCCGCGCTTATCGCCGCGTCGATTACCGCTCGCTCCTCGACCTCGGTTATGCCCGAGGGTACGCTTATCAGCACGCGCGGCTTGACGAGCGCGAAATTCACCACCCGCTTTATGAGCTCCTTAATCATATACTCCGTCATCTCGAAGTCGGAGATAACTCCGCCCGAGATAGGGTGTATGGCGGCGATGTTGCCCGGAGTCCTGCCGAGCATACGCTCTGCCTGCACTCCGACCTTGAGTATCCGCCCTGTCGTTCTGTCCATAGCCACAACGCTCGGCTCGCGGGCGATAACGCCCTTGCCGCGGGCGGCGAGTATCACCGTCGCCGTGCCGAG
>CACXBO010000204.1 GCA_902765975.1 Oscillospiraceae bacterium | reverse complement strand
TGCCTCCTCACCGTAAAGCTCCTCAAGGACAGCCTTTCCGGCAGCGGTCTTGAAGTTCTCGCCCCTGTAGAGGAACGCCGCTTCCGTGGTATCCTGATCCCAGCCCTCGCGCACGGAGGCTTCGTAGGTGTTCATATCGTGCATGGCGAGCATTACGCCGTCGCCCCACTTGTTGACTTCTGCGTCGTAGGTGGAGAGATAGAGTGCGTTGCCCGTGGTGCCGCCTGCGGCTCCTACGTATACCGCGTAGAGATCTCCGTTAGCGTCAGCGTTTATATTCACCTGAAGCTTTCCGGAGGATGCTTCCACAGCCGTGGTGCCGTCCGCGTTTTCATGTACGGGAGGCACAAAGAAGGGATAGATGGTGCCCTTGCCCTCGTTCGTTATCTTTTTGAGCGAGCTTTCAGCGATAACGTAGGTGGAGCCGTTCATCTCAAAGGTGAGGATGGTCTGCTCGGTAACATCCTGAGTCTCGAAGGTCTCTTCCTCCGCACCTGTGAGTACGGTGTCGTCAATGTTGGCGGTAAGGAACCTGAGATTTGCGAGATACGGGCCGTCGTACTCGGTCTTGAGGCTTCCGGCTCCGTAAAGTCCGTCTGTTCCTCCCTCGCCCTGATCAAAGTCGCGGTTTTCGCGGAGGAGGTACGCCGGACCCCACGTGACTGTATCGCCAGATACGGTCGCCTTGCGGAGAACGAGTCGGTAAACGGTCACCATATCGGTGTAATCCGCTCCGCTCTTCACGTACTCGGTCTGCTCTGTCGTGTAAACGGCATAATACTCGCCGTCGATAACCGCAAGGCGCATGTTGGTAACGGTCTGTCCCGCGGGGACTTCAACGGAGGATATAGCCCAGGAGGAGCCGTTCCAAAGAGCGAGATTGATTGCGGATCTCGTTCCCATAGTATCTATGAGAGATCTGCGGGTCGCCTTGAGGTAGTTCTGAACCTCAGTCGGCAGATTCTTCGACGCCTGATAATCGGAGTATGTCCCGATCGCTGTTCCGTCGTCGGTCTCAGAGGCGGAGGCGAAGAGTATCGCCTTCCCGTCCTCCGCGGCGGACGGCATATATACGAAGTTGAAGTCGTCGTTGGAGGAGACCGTTGCGGGAGCGGAGAAGGCCGCATCGCCGTCGTAGGTGTAAATTGTGCTGTCGCCGTCGGCGGTCGCAGTAGCTGTGAAGCTCCAATCAGCCGTCTTTACGACGGTGTTTGCCGCTGCAGTCTTGACTCTGTTCTGCATCCATGCGTTGTAGCTGTCAAGACCCTCGTAATAGTCGTGCCACGCGTCGTATTTTGCCTTTTCGCCTTCGTAAACTCCCTTGTTTACGATATAGGTCTCATAATCGCCTCTGGCGGCGTCAAACGCCGTCTTTGCCGCGTCATAGGTCTCATAGGCTGCGGCCGGCTTATACCACTTTCCGTCAGCCTCGGTCCAGCCGTCCGCCGGATCGGGCTCAGTCTCGGAAACGGAATAGTAATCGGTCTCTGCAGGCTCGGTCACCTCGGCGGGAGCCTCGGGAGCCGCGATAGTCTTGTAGTTATCCGCGCTTATCTCAACATTTTCTGCGGAGTATTTCTCTATCGTCGGCTTTTCCGGCTCTGTGCCGACTGTCGTCGGAGCAGCATAGCTGGTCCAAACCGCGTGGATAATATATCCATCAGCGCTCTTTTCTGCGGTAAGGTCGATATCGAGGTCGCCGGTGAGGTCGTTATCAAGAACGATATACGGCGTTGCGCTCTCCGGATCGGCGGGATTCACGAGACCGTAGGCGCTCGTTCCGTTTTCGCCCTTTATATATCCGAGCTCTGAGAGGACGAGCATCGTGGAATCCTCGGCTGCGGAGGCGCTGCGGGAGAGCGTGTATGCGATGAAGCTTCTCTCGCCTGCGCGAAGGACCTTATACTGGGAGCCGGGAACCACGTTCTCGGTAAGGTTGGCCGCATCCATTGAGTGACCGTAGCCCGAATACTGGAAGGGTACTGTGGGATCTGCCGGCTTATACGCCTGAGTCGCGAGCTCGGAGGCAAGGTTATCCTCAGGGCTGAATACTGTCTGGACGGCTGTTTTGTCCTGCGGCGGGCGTACCGTTACGCCGGCGTCGGTATCGTCAGCATCCTCAACCATGCCGTTCAGGAAGCTCCAGTGGAATTCCCAGTCGTCTCCGTTGTACTCGATATTGTAGGAAACGAACTCGAGCTCCCAGGTGAAGAGAACGACTACGACTCTGACGGAGAGTCCTATGCTCGCCTGGAAGGACGCAACATGGGCGGGGTAATACATGAAGTTGCCGGATACCGTCTCTGACTTGGGCAGACTCGGATCATATTTGTCGTTATACTCGCAGAGCACGAATTCCGCGCCTATGCTCGGATGCACGAAAAGCTCAAGCTTGAGGAGGTCGACTCCGATGCCCGCGCCTATCTCGAAATCGAGCTTCGGGGCGATATGGATTCCGTTCCAGTGTACGAAATCGTAGATGCCGGTTATTTCCGCGAGGTATATGATCTTGGTGAGATAATAACCGCTCTCATCGTCGGTCATCTCTTCGTCGTCTTTGAAGTAGCTGTGTCCCGGATTAAGCGCGGTTATCACAACTCTGACGGTCTCGCTGAGCTCCATTCCGTCCTGCTGCTTGAAGACGACCATGGTCTCAGACTTTCCGTCGGATGAGAGGACGCCTGCAACATAGCCGGAATCCTCATCTGCGTCGACCCAATTACCGCCGCTCTTTGTCTGGATCTGGACGTATATCTTTCCGTCGAAACGGATATTGAATGCCTTTTTGTTCGTCTCGAAGGTATATTCCTGATCGCAGAACAGCGGTCCGTCGTATTCCGGAGTGTAGTACGCGATGCTGACGGCGTCGTCCGCGTGATCAGCAGTCCTCGCGTCGATCTTCGGAGTGCCGTCCTTCGCGTCGCGGATAACACCGAGTCCGGTCTTTATCTCAAGGCTGAACTTGATATCAAGGTAGAAGTAAACGGGCGGGAATACGGTAAGACGAGCCTGAGCTCTGAATTCAAGCTCGCCCGCGATACCTATCTCCCAGCAGGAGAAGTAGTAGCCGTTATCCAGCGGGTTGTACTGCCAGATAAACGCCGCGCAAGCG
>CACXBO010000203.1 GCA_902765975.1 Oscillospiraceae bacterium | reverse complement strand
TACCTTTCGACGGTATATCCGGCGTCTGTGAGAAGACGGACGATACCGGGAGCTCCGACCATATGGGCAGTGCCTACGGAAAAGAAAACCGTTTTCCCTGATGCAAGGTATTCCTTCGCCTTCTCGGCCATCCCGACGTTGCGGTCGTCGAGCATCGCTTTATCATAATCTTTAAGCATCTGCAGCTCCTCTTCCGTGAGTTCCTCCTCGTCGTATTCTGAGATGCAGAGCTTTAATATTTCGTCGTAATCGCCGCTGAGCCAGGTCTCATACAGCTCGTTAAGGCTCTCGCCGTAGGACTCGACGCTCTCAAGAGTGTCCTCCATTATAAGCACGTTCAGAGCCTCGGGAAATGAATTCATCATAGCGTATTGAAAGGACGCGGATTCAACGCTGTAAACGGGCATGCCTTGTGAATACGCATAATTTATTATATGTGTTTCCACAGCGTTTTCACTGTCTATATCGGCATATAGTTCAGACGCCACCTGCTCAAGCAGGAGGGACCACATAGCAGTGTTGTAATAATCGAGAGAGGTATTATAAACCTTTGCGTCTTTGAGAAGCGAAACCGCCTTTTCATACAGCTCTTCCGGCAGATGATCTGCTATCGTCGTGCCGTCCCTGTAGAAAAACTGCATCATATCCTTCATCGCCTGTTCGGTATTGCTGTTGTAAGCAACAGTATCAAACTCAACCGCGAGAGCATCGCAGCGGCTCAGAACCGTAGTGACAGCCTTCATTACCGAGTTCATTCTCTCGTCCCCGGCGTGGATAGTGCCGAAGAGATAAAGCTCGTGTCCCTCCGGGTCGGTAACGCGCCACATCATCGGACGGTAGCCCTCGTCCTCGTAATCAGCGTAAGGATCGACGATAACAGGTTCGGGTTCGGGTTCAGGCTCGGGCTCCGGTTCAGGTTCCGGTTCGGGCTCCGGTTCCGGCTCGGGTTCCGGTTCGGGCTCCGAGGTCGGGTCAACGATTTCAGGCTCGTCAACCGGCTCGCTTTTCGGAGATGAAGCTTCTTTGCAGCCGGAGACTGTTCCGAGAATGAGCAGGAAGGCGAGCAGTAATGCGATATGTTTTTTCATAGCTTTTATCTCCTTATATTATTTTAGGGCATATACCAGTATGAGTGGTGTCCGCTCATATAAGTCAGGGCGCCCTTCGGCATTTGCGTGATAGCGTTGAATACGTTAATAAAATAGCCCATGCCGGAGCCAATATTGATGGCGCCGGTTATTCCGAGCCAGAGCTGCGAGGGGAAGAAGAAAAAGAGAATAAACGGAATAAATCCGAAGAGTATCGTAGGCATAAGCGACATTATAACGAAGCGGAGCTTTGACATATCCTCAGTTCCAACTACGAACATCAATCCCTTTTTCAGATAAGTATAGAATCTGACCTCGCCCCTGAAAAAGCTCGCGTGTACGCATTCGTGAACAGGCATGATGATAATACAGAGGGCAAAGGCGATGATAAACTGCAAATAGCCCCGCAAAAAGTCGGCAAATATGGCTTTGAATCCGCCGGACACGATAACGACCGGAACGATACACGCCGCCATAAGAGCCGTGCCCGCGATATTTGCGACAAGCCCGAAGACGTTCATATTTTCCGGCTCACGAAATTGAACGGAGCCGTCGACGATGCGCTGGGGCAGCTTTGTCATATCACCGTCAAATTCCTTCATAAATCTCAGCTTCATTGATTATTCCTCCGTGAGCGTTGAAGGCGCGAGATAAAGTATGATACCGATAGCAAGAAGCGGTATTCCCGCGAGCATATATACGATACTCAGCCTGTTGGTGGTGCCGAAAATATAAAGAACGCCTTTGAAGATGCAGCCTACAGTAAGCGTTGCGACTCCGCAGTCGTAAAATGAGCGGACGGCCTTTGAGGGAACTCTTCCCGCTCCTGCGATAATGAGCGAAAGAGGCAGCACGCCGAGACACAGCGGTATCGCGAATGCGTAAAGCATATAATATGAGTAGACGCCGTGACTGAAACGCTCGTAAACAGCGCCGAAGAGAGCGCAGAATATGGTCGCAAGTACGTAGACGATCAGATTCCTCGAAAGTCTGCGCCTTGAGCTCTTAGCCGATATAGACAATGTCGCTCACGCCCCTTTCGTGGATAGTCTTTCCGCCGCTCGTTGGGTTGTTTATCACCCTGCCGTTAAAATACATTGAGGAGGAGCCGCCTCCGTCGAGGTTGTAGGCGCAGGTCGCCCCAAACTCCTGCATTATTTCTGCGAGCTGAAGAAGAGAGAGACCTTCGCTTTCCTTAGTCCTTCCGTCTGAAACAACAAAAACGTAGCTGAGTTCTCCGGTGATACCTATCGCGGTCCTGGGGTTCGACTGCATCGAGAAGGCGACCTCCTGACCCTCGCTTACGGTTATCTCGCCGTCCTCAATCAGGCTGGGTCCGAAGGTCATACACTGCCAGACGCCCTCCTTTACGAGAGCGTCCGCGTCGCGTTCGCCCGGATGGTATATTTTGAAGCTGCCGTCCGCGTAAATGCACAGCAGGTCGAGCTCGTCCGGCTTTGCACGGTACAGAATGCCGTTTCTGATAACGATGCCCTTTTCTCTCGCGCCGTAGTAGTCGCCGTTCACAGCGAAAATTGCGCGGTGTTCCTCTGCTATCTCAGAGGTGAGGGCGGCGACGTTCCTGCCGTAGGTGTCGTTTGCAAAGGCAGTTTTGAGATATTTCGCGCTTTTGAGCTTTACCTCGGCGACGTATACGTTCGTGTCGTATTTCCTCAGCTCGCTGAGCTTTATCGTAAAATTCTCGGTCTCATACGAATTATCGGTTACTATCGGGTAATAGGTAGCTTCCTCGCCTTCACCGCCGGAAAGCCAGGGATTTTCCTTTGGAAGCGATGAATCAGGCATATCTGTAAACATACTCTCATCTACCTCAGAGGCGTCTCTCTCTGGTCGGGATATTACAAAGGTATCGAGAGCTATGAAGACGGTGAAGAGAAAAAGAATGAGGACGTAGATATGAGTCCATCGAAGTTTTTTCATCCGATCTGCCTCCGGACGGTTGATTATTGTCTGCACTGATGTTAAACTATATCAAAAAAAGATGAAATTATCAAGCATAAGGCGGTGTTTTATCTGTGAAAAAAACGGTTTCTCTTATCTTGAACATTTTTATCGCTGTTTTCGTTCCGTATGCGTGGATAAAAATGATGTTTTCTATGGGCGGTCTGCTTTCCGGCTCGGGTTTGACGGCAATTAAGTATTTTACAGTGCAGTCCAATCTGTTTATGGGCGCGGCATCGCTCTTGACGGTCGTCGTTTTGCTGGTGAGGAAAACAGTTCCGCGCTGGGCGGCAAGGCTGAAGTTTATAGCGACGGTAGCCGTAGCACTTACGTTCACTGTAACTTTGGTATTTTTAAGCCATATTTACGATATAAAAATGTTGTTCAGCGGGGCAAATCTGTGGTTTCATCTGTTTATACCGATTGCCGCAATAGTCGATTACGCCTTTTTCTTCGACGCGCCGAAGCTTACGTTCAAGAACACATTTCTTGCCCTTATCCCGGAGATTATTTACGGCGCCTTCTATTTAATAAACCTGCTGATAAACGGGACGGGAGTTGGACGTGGCGTGAACGACTGGTACGGTTTTCTTAAGTGGGGATCATACATAGGTATTGCAATTTCTGCTGGAATGTTCCTGATAACTTGGGGTATAGCGGTTTTGATTCGTGCTGTAAACGGGAAAACGTCAAAATATATCGGGGAATGATATTTCATTCCCCGGTTTTTATTTCCATGCGGCGGTCAACAGACCTGCCGCTTTTTCAATTATCGAGTCGTCGAGCCCGCCGTAGCCAACGACGAGGGTTGATGCGAGAGGCGGAGAGAGACGGCAGTAGGGGCTGAGACCGCGAAGACTTATGCCTGCCTCCAAGGCTCTTTCTATCAGCTCGGGCTCCGAAAAACGCTCGTTGGTAAGAAGAAAATGTATGCCTCCGTCCGCTCCGGAGATGCGCACCCCGTCAATGGCTCCGAGAGCGGAAACGAGGGCTGCTCTTCGCTTCCCGTAGAGATTACCGACGCGTCTCAGATAGCGCGAGTATATGCCGCGGCGCAAAAACTCTGCGATCACCGCCTGCTCATAACGCGAGACTGTGCTGTATCTTAAATCCGAGAGAGCGCGGTACTTTGCCATGAGCTTCTTCGGCAGAACGAGATACGCCATTCTGATCGAAGGGGCGAGACTGCGGGAGAAAGTGCCCATATAGATGACCTTGCCGTTTACGTCCATCCCCTGAAGCGAGGGTATGGGACGGGAAAAAAACCGGAATTCCGAGTCGTAATCATCCTCTATGATATACCTGTTCTCGGCTTCAGCCGCCCAGTTAAGGAGGCGGGAACGGCGAAACGCAGGCATCGTTATGCCCATAGGGAACTGGTGAGACGGGGTCACGTACGCCGCGGTGACGTCGCTTTTTCTGAGCGCCGCTATGCTCATACCGTTAACGTCAAGAGATATATACCTCAGCTCACGTCCGTAGGAGCGAACTGTGTCGGAAATGGCGGAGTAGCCGGGATCCTCGATCCCGAAAACTGAGCTCTCCGGCAGGATCCGGACTATAAGACCGGTCAGGTATTCCATTCCCGCTCCAACTATTATATCCTCCGGGGAGCAGGATACTCCGCGGTACTGAGAGAGGAAATCACATAAGGCTGCTCTCAGCTTAAAGTCGCCCTGACGGTCTCCGCGCTGCAAAAGCTCCGGGGAGGAGTAGACCACCTCCTTGTTGAGCTTTGCCCAGCTTGAATAGGGGAATAGGCTTACGTCGACCGAGGCTGTCGAAAAGTCGAATTCGCTCTTTTCCGAGCTTGCCGAGACTCTCGGCTCCTCATGCCTCGAAGGCTCATGGGCGGACGGCTCGAAGGGCGAGAAATCCGAGACGAAATATCCGCTCCTCGGACGGGATACGACGTAGCCCTCTCCGGAAAGCAGATCGAACGCAGCCTCCACGGTGGAGCGGCTTATACCGAGATGCTCAGACAGAGCCCTTTTCGACGGCAGACGCTCTCCGCTTTTGAGTTTTCCTGAGCGAATCTCGCCGGAAAAGTACCTGTATAGCTGCTCATACAGTGGAAGGGTATGATCGTCACGCAGCGTAATAGTTACGTTAAACATAAAATTGACCCCGTAAAAAAATCTAAAACTGAGTATTTCCACCACGCCAGATGGTGCTATAATCATACACATCCGAAAAGAAACTGTCAAGGGATGTGAACGAAATGATTCAAAAACCGCGCTTTACCATTGAAAAGATAGCGTTTATCGCAATAATGGCGGCGATGATCTGCGTTGTAACATTTTTCCGGTTCCCGCTGCTCGGCTCGAAGGTGCATTTTGCAAACGCGCTCTGCGTGCTCTCGGGATTGCTGCTCGGTCCGGTAGAAGGCGGGCTCGCCGCAGGGATAGGCTCTGCGATCTATGATATACAGGCGGGTTACGGAGCTGAGTCGCTGATCACTTTTTTCTCTAAATTTGCGATGGCGTTTGTCGCCGCGCTGATTGCGGGAAAGAGCGATAAGCGCACAACTCTCAGGGTGACGGCTGCAAGCGTTGCCGGCTCGTGGACCTATGTAGCCCTCTATATGCTTAAGACCGTTATCGTTTACGGAGCGGCGGGAGTGATACAGAAGTTTCCGGCTTCCGCGATCAACGCCGTGTTCGCCATGATAGTGGCTCCTGTGCTCTATTTCGTGATAAAGCCTGCTCTCGTCAAGGCGAGACTCTGGGAAAAGCTTAGCTGAAAGCTTCACCCCTCGGATCATTCCGAGGGGTGAAGCTTTTACTTTTGCTTATTCTATTTTGCTTCCGCAGCCGGTGCAGAATTTTGCTCCGGCTTTCACTTTTGTGCCGCAGTTGGGGCAGAAGGAGGAAGGAGCTTCGGAATTTTGAACCTTTGGCTGAGGTGCGGGCTGAGCTTTCGGCTGAGGCGCGGGTGCTTCCGGGGCTTTCTTATTTTTCCTGAGCAGGACTATCAGAAGAGCGGCGCCTCCGCCGAGAAGAAGGAGAGCTCCGGCGGCGATAATGACGATTATCCACGGGAACTCGTGATCCATCTCGAATACGGGTTCGCGGTCCTTATCCTTGGACTTTCCGCCCTTTTCTTCCGCTTCGTCTTCACCGTCGCCCTTCTTGGGCTCTTCCGTCGGTTCCGGCTCGTCGACAGGCTCTTCGGTCGGCGCAGGAGCCGGCTTGGTCTTCTCGTATGCCGCGGCAAGCTCTGTTAGCTTGGACTCGGACGCAAAGCCGCTGCCCGCGCCGAGACTCTTAGCAGTAAGCTCTCCGCTCGCCGGATCTGCGCTGACCGCAAAGAGCTCTCCGACGACTGTCCAATCCTTTTCGGATATGAGATAGAAGACGTCCTCGGCGACCTTGTAAACGGAACGGGCTTCTCCGCCAGCCGCTTTGGTAACGGCGGCGACAGCGGCGGCATCCGCGCCTTTTTCCGTTAGCACGTCGTCAAAGCTGTAATCCGGAGGCAGCTCAATATTGGAGAACTCGTTAAGCACGTGCTGAACTCCGTAGCCGTCGCCCCAGGTGCCGACATAGTAATAGGAGACGTCGGTGGCGCGGTATGAACCGAGGCCGAGGTATTGCGGCTGCTCTGCGCGGGGGTCGTGGTCGAGAATGACTCCGTTTTGAGCAGGCACGTAATATGTTTCGGAGGCGTATACGAATTCGAGAGACCAGAGGTCGTTTGTAAGATTCGTGAGGTCGTAGCTCGCATACTGCGTGCCGGCAATGCTCTTCTTGAAATCGGAGACGCTTGGCGCGTGACCCGAATAGTCGTCGGCGAAGAAGGAGAAGAACTCATACTCGACGGGAGATTCGATATCGAGAGTTCCGTCTTTGAACGGATAGAAGATATCGCGCTGCACCCAGACCGGCCCGTCGTCTTCAACTCCGCCCTGAGTGTATATGTCATACAGATATATACCGCCCTCGGTAAGGAAGAT
>CACXBO010000202.1 GCA_902765975.1 Oscillospiraceae bacterium | reverse complement strand
TCCATGCTCTCGTGAACGAGGAGATATTCGGCGGTTTTAATAAGCAGATCGCGGTGCTCCGAAAGGATAGCTTCGCATTTCTCGGCAGCTTCGTCAAAAATACGCTTGACCTCTTCGTCGATTATTGCCGCAGTTTCCTCGGAATAGCTCTTCGTCTGACCGAAATCGCGGCCGATAAAGACGCTGTGGCTCGAAGAGTCAAAGGAGATAGGACCGAGCCTGTCGCTCATTCCGTAGACTGTTACCATGTTTCTGGCAATCTGAGTTACGTGCTGAATGTCCCCGGAAGCGCCTGTCGAGATATCGTCCATAAACATACGCTCGGCAGTCCTTCCGCCGAGAGCCATGACGATCTGCTCGAACATCCTCGTGCGTGAGTAGAAATTCGTATCCTCGTCGGGACGGAACAGGGTGAAGCCGCCGGCGCCCTTTCTGGGGATGATAGTAATATAGTGTACAGGGTCGACGTTTTCCAGAAATCTTCCGGCGATTGCGTGACCTGCCTCGTGGTATGCCGTAAGCCTGCGTTCCTTCTCGGAGACGACGTGGCTCTTCTTTTCCGGCCCCATTTCCACCTTGAGTATCGCGGAGTCTATCTCCTCCTGGGTGATATAGGGCTTGTTGCGGCGGGCGGCAAGCAGAGCCGCCTCGTTCATAAGGTTTTCAAGATCGGCGCCGGTAAAGCCAGCCGTGCCCTGAGCGATGCCCTTGAGATCAACGTCGTCGCCGAGGCTCTTGCCGCGCGAGTGTATTTTCAGGATCTCCTCGCGTCCCTTAACGTCCGGCACTCCGACGTAGATCTGCCTGTCGAATCTTCCCGGACGGAGAAGAGCTGAGTCGAGGATATCCGAGCGGTTGGTAGCCGCCATTACGATAACGCCCTCGTTGTTTGAAAAACCGTCCATTTCCACGAGAAGCTGGTTAAGAGTCTGCTCACGCTCGTCGTGGCCGCCGCCGAGACCGCTTCCGCGCTGACGCCCTACTGCGTCTATCTCGTCGATGAAGATGATGGCGGGTGCGAGCTTTTTCGCCTGATCGAAGAGATCGCGGACTCTGCTCGCGCCTACTCCGACGTACAGCTCAACGAAATCGGATCCGGAGATTGAAAGAAACTGAACGTTTGCCTCGCCGGCGACCGCTCTCGCAAGCAGGGTCTTGCCCGTGCCCGGAGGGCCTACAAGGAGGACGCCCTTCGGGATACGCGCGCCGAGCCTTGCATACTTGCCGGGATCGCGCAGGAAGTCGACAATCTCCTCAAGCTCTGCCTTTTCCTCGTCGGCTCCCGCAACGTCGGCAAAGGTCTTCTTTTCCCTGTTGGAGCTGCCGAGCTTGGTGTTTGCCTTACCGAAACGCCCGACGCCGCCCAGACCGTCTCTGCCACCCGCAGCTCCGCGCAGCATAAAGAACCAGAGCGCGGCCATGACGATCAGTATGAGCGCGTAGGGGATGAGGCTGACGAGCCACGAGGTTGTGTTCGGTACGAAATCGTATTCTTTTAGAGTGCCTTTTGAGAGCTGCTCCTGGATAACGTCGTTGAGATCCTCGTAAAATGCGGAGAAGCTGTAAAGCTTATGCGTCGCAATCTTGTGACCGTTTATCGGCTCGTTAAGCTCCATTATCACGCTGTCGTCGCGCACCTCAAAGGAGGCAACGTTGCCCTGGTTGAACTGCCTGAGCATGTCCGAATAGGTTATCGGCTCAGAGTCGACGTTCCTTCCGGCGAGCAGATAAACGGTAGCTACGAGTATTATAAGAATGAAAATATAAAAGCCGATATCCGGTCTGCGTCTGCGGCCTTCGTTGTTATTATTGTTTTCGTTCAAGGGCTCACTTCCTTTCGTTTGCCGCCAAAGCGGAAACGGGTTGAGTTTTATTCGTATATCTCGGGCTTGAGAACACCGATATATGGGAGATTGCGGTATCTCTCCGCGTAGTCGAGCCCGTATCCGACTATGAAGGCGTCCGGGCAGAGAAAACCGACGTAATCCGCCTTTATATCCGCCTTGCGGCGGCTCGGCTTATCGAGGAGAGTGCAGATAGATATCGAAGCCGGCTGCCTGTTCATAAGGTAGCCCTTCAGATAGGAGAGAGTGACGCCGGAATCGAGTATGTCCTCGATAACGATGATATGCCTGCCGGCAATATCGTGGCTTAAGTCCTTCCTTATGCTGACAGCGCCGGTCGTCTTTGTGCCGTTACCGTAGGATGAGACGGCCATAAAGTCGATGTCGCAGTAAGTGTTTACGGCACGCACGAGATCCGCCATGAAAACGAAAGAGCCCTTCAGAACTCCGACCATCATCGGGTCCTTGTCCATATAGTCGCGGGTTATCTCCTCGCCGAGGGCCTTGACGCGAGCTCTGATCTCTTCTTCGGAAAAAAATATGCGCTGAATATCGTTTTCTATCATTTCTGAGTCTCCTCGGTTATTTTATTTCCGCAAACGTGATTTTTATTACATTATCGCCCTTTCGAGCTCTCGACCTCAGGTCGGTCCCTATCCCGCAGACGCCGAGAACTCCGCATCCGTCGGATACTACGGGCACGGCGGAACGGCGGTGAGCGGGAATTTTTCGCTCAATATACAGTTTTTTAAGGCTTTTTTGCCCTGAAGACGGGGAAAGACGTATAAAATCACCCGTATTTCTGGGTCTAATGAGAATCTTATCACAAACAGTATCGCTTTTGAATACCAATTCCGTAAAAGATTTGTTAATTTCTCCCGTCCAAAGCTCCTCCGCTGCGGAGATCCGCAGTCCTATGGACGCTACCTCGCGGCTGTCGCCCGGGCTGATCGCAAATGGCTCGAAGCTCAATTCCTCGGCTTTCCCGAAAAGGATGCTGTCGTATTCACGCCGCACCGTCACTCCGGGCAGATCGAGCGAGTCTGACGGCCCGCCGCTGCCAGCAAGGTCGAGGACTGCTCTCACATGCTCAGCTGACAAGTCGCGTCCCGCCGCCTTGCGCAGAACTCTCGAGCTTAAAGAAAAGGGCAGAGCGTAGAGCTCAGAGGCCTTCAGGACCGGGTGGGTTTTTATGAAATCGTCTGCAAGGTCTTCAAGAAAGCTTTCGTCCTCTCGGAGAAGCCTTGTCATTTCCGCAGCCTGAGCGGCAGGCTCAAAACCGTATTCCGACAGAGCGGGTATGACCCTGTGGCGAATTATATTTCTGAAATGACCGTCCTCGGCGTTAGTGCTGTCCTCCCTGTGGGAAAGACCGCGGAAAGAGAGGTACTCCTCGACGTCACGCCGCCTCAGATAGATGAGCGGTCTTATGATATCGCCGCGCACGGGAGGTATGCCGCAGAGCCCCTTCAGCCCCGTGCCTCTCGCTATTCGCATCAGTACCGTTTCAAGATTGTCGTCCGCGGTGTGCGCCGTAGCTATCCTTGCGCCGCCTATCCGAGCTGCGGTCTCATAAAAGAAGGCGTAGCGCATATCCCTTGCGCACTCCTCAATGCCCTGCGACCTTCGCTGAGCCTCGCCGGAAACGTCGCCGGAGCCAACGAACAGGGGGACGCCGAGCTTATCGCAGACCTCGCGGCAGAAGGTCTCGTCGCCGTCGGATTCGCCGCCTCTGAGCCTGTGATTATAGTGGGCTGCGAAGAGCTCAAAAGAAAGGCTGTCCTTAAGCTCATACAACGCGGACAGAAGGGATACGCTGTCCGCTCCGCCCGAGAGGCAGACCAGAACGCGGGAGCCGGAGGGCAGCATGTCGAATTCTTTTATTGCGGAGAGAACGCCGCCTGTAAAGTCCGTCATTCCTCGTGCCTTCTGTCGATGGAGGAGAAAGCTGAATACTCAGGAAGCCATCGAAGCTCGACAGTTCCTGTCTCGCCGCGGCGGTTTTTGAGTATTATGCACTCGGCGACGTTGGGCGTTTCCGTTTCGGTATTATAGTAATCGTCGCGGTATAGACCGAGAATGATATCCGCGTCCTGCTCTATTGCTCCGGACTCGCGCAGGTCTGAGAGCATAGGCCTTTTATTCTGCCTGCCCTCGTTTGCACGGTTAAGCTGAGAGAGGCAGATAACGGGAACGTTCAGCTCCTTAGCCATGATCTTCAGCATTCGGCTTATATCGCTTACCGCCTGAGTGCGGCTCTCGTTTGTGTAGCCTGTCCTCCCGCCCGCGGACTGCATAAGCTGGAGGTAGTCTATAACGACGAGGCCGAGATTCGGAACGCGCCTGCAAGCGGCGTTCATATCCGCGACGGATACGGTCGGGTTATCGTCGAAGCGCATATCGGTCGAGCCTATAGAGGCGGTAGCGGCGGCGATTTTGCGCCACTCCTCCTCGCTGAGCTGACCCGTTTGCAGCTTTTTGTTGTCAACGAAGCTCTCGCTTGCGAGAAGTCTCATACAGAGCTGCTCGCGGCTCATTTCAAGCGAGAAGATAGCTACGGCCTTGCCGCTCGTTTTTGCGACGTGCAGAGCCATATTGAGGGCTATCGTTGTTTTGCCCATTCCGGGACGTGATGCGATTATGATAAGGTCAGAATTATTGAGACCCATTATCGCTGTGTCGACGTCGGGCAGACCGGTGCTCATTCCCGGAATACGGGCCCCGTTTTTCGCCGCCTCGTTTAGCTTGGTGTAAACGTCCACGAGCACTTTTTTGACAGGCTCGAGGCCACCGACGCTGCGCCCCTGACGGATTGCATATATCTTCTGCTCGGCGGAGTCGAGGACGGTTTGACCGTCGCCGCCTGCCTCGAGAGCGAGAGAGCTTATCTCAGTCCCGGCGTCTGCCACGCTTCTGAGAAGCGCCTTGTCCTTGATGATAGAGGCGTATTCCAGCACGTTCGCCGCAGTAGGAGTTATCTCCATAAGCTGCATCAGGTAGTCGCGCGTGGATTCGTTCGCATAGCCGCGGCTTCGCAGTTCGTTCAGCACGGTCACCGCGTCGATCTTCTGCGAGTAGTTGAACATCGAGTAAATAGTATCGAATATGTTTCTGTTCGCCTCGACGTAGAATTCGTCTGCCTTGAGAACGCCGATGACGTCTGCAACGCAGCGCGGATCTATGAGGATGGAGCCGAGAACCGCCTGCTCCGCCTCAACTGAGTTAGGCATCTGGCGAAAAGCCAGCTCCTCATTGGGCATAAATTGTCACTTCCTTTTTTCTGAGGTGAAGCGGGGCGTTATTTTTCGGTTATGAGGAGGTTTATCGTGCCGCTTATCTCATATCCGAGCTTTGCCTTGACCTCAAAGGAGCCGTAGGTCTTTATCGGATCGGGGAGAACAATGCGCTTTGAATCAATAGAGATCCCGTGCTGACGCTTGAGCTCTTCGGATATCTCCTTGGTGGTTATCGAGCCGAACAGCTTTCCGTTTTTACCTGCGGATGCGGGGATCTTGACCATAACGGATTCGAGCTTTTCTCTGGTGGCGTTTGCCTCGGCCTTCTCGAGCTCCATCTGACGGGCCTTCTGCTTCTCCTGCTGCTTTATCGTGTTGAGATTATCCGTTGTCGCGGCGATGGCAAGCCCGCGGGGAAAGAGGTAATTCCTTGCGTAACCGTCGGAAACGGTAACTATTGCACCTTTCTTGCCGTGATCCTTAACGTCCTGCTGAAGTATTACTTTCATCTTGGCATTTCCTTTCTTAGATAAGGGGGAGAGCTGACTCCCCGATTAGTTTTCCTGAGCTATAGGTTCGTTTAATGAATTGTCTTCGAGATATCCGTCGATCGCTGTTAGGAGGTCTCGAACGACGTCCTTCTGAGTTTTGCCTCCGCCTATCTGAGCTCCCGCCTGATTCTTGTTCCCGCCTCCGCCGAGCTTCTCAAGTATGACCTGCACGTTGATATCGCCTATGCTGCGCGCGGAGATGTCAATGGTGGATTCCGAGGGGAAGATGACGAAGCTGGCTCTTATACCGGCGATATTCAGGAGCTCGTCGGCAGCCTGAGCGGCGATCACGCGGTTTTCCGCGGATTCGGGAGCGGCGAGAGCGATGCCGGCCTTGTATATCTTCGCCTTCTGAACGATGGCGTATTTCGATTTTGCCGTTTGTATATCAGTTTGAAGTAGCCTTTTAACGTCGCTCGTATCGGCTCCCGCTCTTCTGAGGAAGGCGGCGGCGTCGAAGGTGCGCCCGCCGGTTCGGAGCGTGAAGTTCTTCGTGTCGAGGACTATGCCGCTCATAAGAGCTTCCGCCTCGTAGCGGAGAATATCGGACTGCTCCACCATATACTGAAGAAGCTCGGTCACGAGCTCGCTGGCTGAGGAGGCGTATGGCTCGTGAAGCGAGAGAGCCGCATTTTGAATGTAAGTCGCGGCGCGCCTGTGGTGGTCGATAACTGCGACGCGATTCACGCTCATAAGGAGATTTTCGCTCTCTACCTGCTCCGGTCTGTTCGTATCTACGACGATCAGGAGGCTGCCGCCGTCGACGGACAGTATCGCGTCCTGAGGATCGATGAAAACATTCTGGTATTCGGGCAGCGAGGCCGATTTGTCGATAAGCTCCTTAGCCATAGAGGTCTGATAGTCGACTACCACGTTCGCCTTCTTGCCCATGACCCTCGCCGCGCAGCAGAGACCTATAGCGGAGCCTATCGCGTCGAGGTCTGAGTGCTTATGCCCCATAATAAAGATCTTTGTGGCGTCGCGCATAAGCTCCGAAAGGCTTGAAGCCATAACTCTCGACTTGACCTTAGTGCGCTTTTCGGTCTGGCTCGTTTTGCCGCCGTAAAATTCAAAGGTGTATTTGTTTTTGATTACCGCCTGGTCTCCGCCTCTCGAAAGGCTCATCTCAAGGGCAAGCGAGGCAAAGTGGCAGTTCTCGCCGATGTCCTTTCCGTCCTTTCCGACTCCGATAGACAGGGTCGGATGCATACCCTTCGTGCTGATGAGCGCTCTTACAAGGTCGAGAAGCTCGAACTTTGATGCGATTATCTCGTCGAGATAGCGGGATTCACAGATAAAAATGTATCTGTCTCTGTCGGATCGGGAGAGATATCCGTTATACTTAGCAGCCCAGTTGACTATTATCTCGTCGATCGCGGCGATAAGCTGCGACTTGTCCTTTTCGGCAAGACCGTTCAGTATCTCGTCGTAGTTATCGAGCATTATCGTTGAGAATACGATGCGCGTATGCTCAAATTCGTCCGCAAGCTCGGCGTAAGTCGTTTCATCTACCCAGTAAGTTGTAGCGACGTAGTTTTTTACACCGGGAGCCTCGCTTCCGCGGACGAGCGAGCCGAAAACACGGTAACGCTTATCTCCGAGAGTGACGAGACCGGGGTGTTCGTTCTTCCCCTCCATAAGCCAGCGGGTAGAAAAATCGGGAAGAATGTCGGTCACGTTCATCGAGAAAGAATGCTCGCCCTCGCCGGAAATGGCCTGAAAGCTCTCGTTTGAGTAGATGAGCTCGTTCTGGTTGAGCGTGAAGATAGCCATTGGGAGCGGGAAATTCGTGAGAGTGTTTTTCGTAGCCGAGTCGATGTTGCTCGTTACGGACTCGATATACTTTACCATCTCCTTACCCCTGCGCCTTCCGAGAAGCCTCGTGTAGACATAGAGAAGAACAGCGGCTCCGAGCTCAATCGCGGCGAGCTCGAGAGAGAACTGCCCGAAGAAGAAGGTTGCAACGGCAAACAGTATAAGTACGATAAAAAATACTCTGCTCGACGTTCCGAATACCTGCTTTATCAGTCGATTCAATTCATCCACCCCTTTGCCTGAAAGAAGAAATAATAACACATTTTAATTATTATATCATTTTTCCACGATTTTCTCAATAGTTCTTAAATAAAAAATCCGCATCCCGCAAAAAATATCTCCGAAATAATAAGTTCGGAGATTTGTTATGAAAGCGATAATAATGGCGGGCGGAGAGGGAAGAAGACTTCGCCCGATAACGGACCTCAGACCTAAGCCGATGACCGTGATTTACGGGCGACCGGTGCTTGAATATACCGTTGGAAAGCTCAGAAAGCTCGGGATAAAGCAAATCGCGATGACTCTCGGGTATAAGCCGGAGGTGATAAAAGAGCATTTCGGCGCCGGCGAAAGGCTCGGGACTGAAATTATCTATCACACTGAGGAAAAGCCCCTCGGAACGGCGGGAGGAGTCAGAGCTCTAAGAGACTTCATAGGAAAGGAGCCGGTGCTGATAGTAAGCGGCGACGCTGTCTTCGATCTCGACCTTTCGTCGCTGATTCGTTTCCACGAAAAAACAGAAGCTGCGGCGACGATAGCCCTGTTTGAGCACGAGGAACCCACCAGTTACGGGACGGCGATAATGACGCAGGACGGCAGGATAACCGGCTTTCGCGAAAAGCCTTCTTGGGACCGGGTAGTGACAGACAGAGTCAACACAGGGATATACGTGCTCTCTCCGGAGACAGTGGACCTCATTCCAGAGGGAAAGCAGTACGACTTCGGCAAGGAGCTGTTCCCTGAACTGCTCAGGCTCGGACGGGAGCTGCGCGGTCTTCCGATGAAGGGCTATTGGTGCGATATGGGAACTCCGGAGGCATACAGAGAATGCTGTATGGACGTGCTGTCCGGAAAGCTTGTGCTTGAGGGCGCAGAGCCGGACGACAGATATCCGGGAAGCGTGACCTTCGGGGCGAAGATAGGAGCGGGAGCAAAGCTTGAGAACGCCGTCGTTATGCCCGGAGCGAGGATAGGCGCGGGCGCTGTTTTGAAAAGCGGCTCCGTGATAGGAGAGAACGCCTCGATAGGCGCCGGAGCTGTTATCTGCGAGAACGTGAGGATAGGGGCTGGCAGAAAGGTCAGCTCTGGCGAGGTCGTGACCGGCGACGCTTCGGAAATGGCAAGACGCGAGCTGAGGTTTTACGATACGGGCAGGCTCAAAGGAAGATATCCGGGTGAGATAAACGCGGAGACCTGCGCGAGAATAGGGCTTGCGCTCGGGCTTAGAGGCAGGACGGGAGCCGCCTTCTGCGGAGGAAACGCTGCCGCCGCCTGCGCTGACTCTCTCTCTGCAGGAGCAAGGGAGAGCGGAAGCCCGGCTTTTATAACCGACGATCAGTTCGAGGCGTCGCTTAGGGAAACTGCACGGAGGCTTGATTTTTCGGCCTCGGTCTTTATAAGGGAGAGGGAGGACTCGATAGATTTTACCTTCTTCGGAAACTGCGGAGAAGAGGCGGACGACAGACTTGAGCGCGAGATCATTGCTTCTATTCGCGGCGAGACGGAGAGAAAAAGGACGGCGAGAGTCGGTTTTCCCGCCCGCGTGAGCGGAGCTACGGCGCAGAATATTGCATCCGCGGCAAGACCGAGGGCTACGGACTTCTTCTCGTTAGCCGTATCTGTAAGCGGAGACGGAGAGGAAAACAGGGCTCTCAAAAAAGCGCTGGCTTTGTCCGGCTGCCGCATTTCGGATAAGAGACCGGGAACGGCCGACTTCAGCGTATCGGAGGGCGGCTTCGAGCTGAAGGCTGAGGACGAGACGGGCGGCCGGATAGAGCACGAGAGGCTTGCTCTTATAGGAGGCGAAGGGGATGCGCTGCCGCTTGCCGCGAGAGTTACGGAGAGAATGAGACGCGAG
>CACXBO010000201.1 GCA_902765975.1 Oscillospiraceae bacterium | reverse complement strand
TCTCCGTCGATTTTTCAAAAATGGAGCCCCAGCCGGGCGATACCGAGCCGGAGCCCTTCTCAATGGAGACTGAGTCCATTCCCGAAAACCGGGCGCTCTGCTATCTGACATATACGAACGGGCGCACTCACGAGATCATAAGGCGAAATCTCGACCGCTCGCCCCTCTTCAACGGGGTCATAAGCTCGACCGGTCCGAGATACTGCCCATCGATAGAGACGAAGATCGTCACATTCCCGGACAAGCCGAGACATCAGCTATTCATAGAGCCCATGGGTCTCGGGACCGAGGAGCTTTACATACAGGGTCTCTCATCCTCGCTGCCGGAGGACGTTCAGCTTGAGATGATACATTCGATAGCCGGGCTCGAAAACGCGGTCGTCCAGCGTTTTGCCTACGCGATAGAGTATGACTGCGTCGATCCGACGGAGCTTCTGCCCACGCTGGAAACAAAAAAGGTCTCCGGGCTTTACGGCGCCGGCCAGTTCAACGGCTCCTCGGGCTATGAGGAGGCCGCCGTTCAGGGCTTCGTCGCCGGAGTGAACGCCGCGCTGAAGATCCTCGGGCGTCCCGCCTTCGTGCTCGACCGCTCGACCTCATATATAGGGACTCTCATCGACGACCTCGTAACCCGCGGGACGAACGAGCCGTACCGTATGATGACCTCGCGTTCCGAATACCGCCTTTATCTGAGGCAGGACAACGCTGATATCCGTCTTACGAAATACGGCTTTGAGCTCGGGCTCATTTCCGAAGAGCGTTACTCCCGCGTCCTTCAAAAATATGAGAGGATAAGGGCGGAGATATCGAGGCTTGAGAAAACTCATCTGCCTCCGACGGATGAGCTTAACGGCTTTCTTGCCGGGCGCGGGATGCCGCCCGCATCCACCGGGGTGTCTCTCGCCTCGCTCATAAAGAGGCCGCAGCTCACTTACGCCGACACGGAGCCCTTCGACCCGGAAAGACCGGCTCTTACCAAGGCGGAGCGCGAGGAGGTCGAGATCGAGCTCAAGTATTCGGGCTATATCGAAAAGCAGCTCAATCAGATAAAAGAATTCCGCCGCCTTGAGGAGAGGCTTCTTCCGGAGGAGATCGACTACTCGGAAATAAACGGGCTTCGACTTGAGGCAAGGGAAAAGCTTGGCGCCATAAGGCCGCGTTCGCTCGGTCAGGCGTCGCGCATATCGGGAGTATCACCCGCCGACATGGCGGCTCTGATGATATATTTAAGGAATAATTAAGAAAAGGAGGAGAAGAATATGAAGAAGTTTATCTGCGAGCTCTGCGGCTATATATACGACCCGGAGGTCGGCGATCCCGACAACGGCATCGGACCGGACACAGATTTTTCGGAGCTGCCCGAGGATTGGGAGTGCCCGATCTGCGGCGCAGGAAAAATTGACTTTGCAGAATACGAGGACTGATACGTTTATTTCCCCTTTTCCGACCATACAAAAGAGAAAATGAACGGCAAACGATAAAAATGCTTTACAAAACCTGCGGTATGTGCTAAAATACCTCAGTATGCCGCCTTACCCGGTTTCGGGAGAAGTTCCTTTCCGCCCGATTCTTGGTTTCGCGGGACTTTGATTTTAATGAAAGGAGAGATGCACCATGATCACAAAGGAGCAGAAGACCGCCGTTATCGAGGCGAACAAGAGAGCGGAGAACGATACCGGATCCCCCGAGGTCCAGATCGCCATCCTCACCGAGCGCATCGGTCAGCTCACCGAGCACCTGAAGGTCCACAAGAAGGACAATCACAGCCGTCTCGGAATGTACAAGATGATCGGCAAGCGCCGCGCGCTTCTCGACTATCTCATGCGCAAGGATATCGAGCGCTACCGTGCAATCATCGCGAAGCTCGGCATCAGAAAGTAAAAAATTTGGGTACTCTCGCCTAAAACCCGGGAGTACCCGATTTTTGCTATTTACTATAAAACAGGAGCGGAGGATCGGTTTAGTATTTGGAAAAGCGCCCTCATGCAAGGCGCCTTTTCAAGTGCTAAACGTCCGCGCTCCGGAAAAGGAGAAAACGAATGATAATCAAGCACAGAGAATTCCCAAACTACAGAAAGTACGAGATGGAGCTCGCGGGCCGTCCCCTGAAGCTTGAGGTCGGAAAATACGCCGAGCTCACCAACGCCGCCGTTATGGTTACCTACGGCGAGACCACCGTTCTCGTCACCGTCTGCGCCTCCGCAAGGCCGAAGGACGGCATCGACTACTTCCCTCTCTCAGTTGAGTTTGAGGAGAAGCTCTACTCCGTCGGGCGCATCCCAGGCGGCTTCAACAGGCGCGAGGGCAAGCCCTCTGAGCGCGGCATCCTCGCCTCCCGCATGATCGACAGACCTATGCGCCCCCTCTTCCCCTCCGACCTTCGCAACGACGTCGTCATCACCTGCACGGTAATGAGCGTTGACTACGACTGCAGCCCGGAGATCGCCGCCATGATAGGCGCTTCCGCCGCCGTTTCCATATCCGACGTGCCCTTCAACGGGCCTATAGCCGGAGTCGGACTCGGGCTCAAGGACGGGAAGTTCCTCATTAATCCTACGAGCGAGGAAAAAGAGACCAGCGAGATGTACTGCACCATAGCTGCAACCCGCGACAAGATCGTTATGATCGAGGCCGGCGGAAACGAGATACCCGAGGACGTTATGTTCAGCGGTATCGTCGCTGCTCACGAGGCTATCAAGCCCGTTATCGCCCTCATCGACAGAATGGT
Source organism: Oscillospiraceae bacterium (assembly GCA_902765975.1). Lineage (GTDB taxonomy): Bacteria > Bacillota > Clostridia > Oscillospirales > Oscillospiraceae > RUG626. The sequence goes on along the minus strand of CACXBO010000201.1, from coordinate 807 downwards.
GGAGGAGATAGGCAAGCCCAAGTTCCAGTATGAGCACGCAAGCTGGAATCAGGAGCTCTTCGATAAGATTGTCGAAGCTCATCTCGACGAGGTTCGCTACGCCATGGATACCGACGACAAGAACGTCCGCGAGGAGCGTTACAACGCGATCGTTGAGAAGATGCTCGCCGAATTCGGTGAGGATTACCCCGAGATAAACGGCATGCTCGAGGAGATAACCTACAAGATACAGAAGAAGGTCGTCAAGGAATGGCTGCTTCAGGGCAAGAGAGTCGACGGACGCGCTATGAACGAGATACGTCCGCTCTCCGCCGAGGTCGGCATCCTCCCCAGAGTCCACGGCTCGGGTCTCTTCACCCGCGGTCAGACTCAGGTCCTCTCTATCTGCACGCTCTCCATGCTCTCCGCCGCTCAGAAGCTCGACACCATCTTTGAGGAGGAGTCCAAGAGATATATCCACCACTACAACTTCCCCTCCTACTCCGTCGGCGAGGCGAGACCCACCCGTTCCACCTCCCGCCGCGAGATCGGTCACGGCGCTCTTGCCGAGAAGGCGCTTGAGCCCGTTATCCCCTCCGAGGAGGATTTCCCCTATGCTATCCGCGTAGTCTCCGAGGTGCTCTCCTCCAACGGCTCAACCTCACAGGGCTCTATCTGCGGCTCGACCCTCGCTCTTATGGACGCCGGCGTGCCTATAAAGGCGCCGGTTGCCGGTATCTCCTGCGGACTCATCCACGACGACGACGGAAGCTGGACCACCTTCATCGACATCCAGGGCGTTGAGGACTTCCACGGCGAGATGGACTT
>CACXBO010000200.1 GCA_902765975.1 Oscillospiraceae bacterium | reverse complement strand
TTTATGCGGGCTCTCTCAAGCCTCGCGTCGAGCTTTTCTCTGTACGCCGCCTCTCGCTTCTCTCTGTTAAGCGCCTCCTGCTTCTCTCGCTCCTGTCGGAGCTTCTCCTCCTCTGCGGCGTTCTCCTCGCGCCACTTCTCCCTTATCTCGCGCCTCTCCCTGACTCTCTCTGTGGCCTTGGTTATCGTTGCGCCGGAGGCGCCCCAGATAACGAGGGCGGCAAGACAGACTGTGAGTATCCACGTTCCGACAGCGGAGAATACCGGTCTGAAGAGGCAGACGAAGAGACCGGCGACGGCGCCTCCGCCGACGAGACTCTTTCCGTCCACCCAGAGAGCGGAGAACATTTCCCCGCCTATCTCATAATACTTCCCGGAGAAAAGCTGAGCGAACATACCAACGATAACGGGAAGCAGCAGTATCGAAACGATTCTTATAGGCTTGGGACGCTCCTGACTCGTTGCGAATATAACTGCGCAGGCGATGAGCGCCGGCGGGAGCAGGTAAAGTCCCGCGCCGAGAAGGCCGGACATGAGATCCCTCAGCAGCCTTATAAACGCTCCGTCGGAGGTGAAGTAGCCCAGAAGCGTGAATACGCCGAGGGAGAAAAACACGAGAGTGTTGATTATTCTTGAGTTTTTGCGTCTCTCGCGGGCAGCGGCCGCCGATTTAGAGCTTCTTTTTCCTGCGCCCGACGACCTTGATGACGCCGCCGGCTTTTTATTGTTTTTTGCTGCAGAGCTTTTTGACGGGCTTTTCTTTTGTGACATTTATTGATTACTCCTTAAATGAAGATTGCTATCAGTATCGTAACGGCTCCCGCTCCGAGGCAGTAATATCCGAAATGCGTGAGCGGTCGCTTAAGAATGAATCTCTTCAAAAACGAGAGGGCGAAGTATCCGACGGCGCCGGCTACTGCCATTCCGATTATGTACGCAGGCAGGCTCGCCCACTGTATGCCCGCCTTAACAGCAGAGATAAAGGTTACGAGAAGCGAGCCGATAACGGCGGGAATGCTCATAAGAAATGAAAACGCAATTGCAAAGCTCCTCTTGAAGCCCCTTGCAAGTCCTACAGTTATCGTTGTGCCGGAACGGGAAATGCCGGGGAAGGTTGCGATGACCTGCGACAGCCCCACGATGAACGCATCCGAGAGCTTCGCGGTTTTTTCGCTCTTTCTTCCGCCCGTGAAAAATGTGCTCACGATAAGAAGAACGCCGTTCATTATGAGGGCGAAGGCAATAAAGCCGAGATTTGTGTAAAGTCTCTGTATCTCGCCGCGGAAGGGCAGCACAAGGAGGAGAGGCAAAGTCGCGCAGAGTATAAGGAACGCCATTCTGACGCTCGGCTTAACCCTTCCCTCGCGCTCTGAGTTTGAGCTGCGGCCCGCGAGAAATTCAAAGGTATCCTTCAGCATGGTCTTTATCTCGGTCTTATAGACGAGATATATGGATACGAGAGTCGCCACATGGAGCAGCACGTCAAACAGCAGATGCTCCTCAGCCTTGAACTCCAGAGCGAAAACCTTCTGAAAAACGGAGAGATGTCCAGAACTGGATATGGGCAAAAACTCGGTTAGACCCTGAACTATGCCCAGGAATATGGCTATCAGTACAGACACGTTCGTTCCTCCTTCGAGCTAAGATAATGCCGCACATAATTATACAGATACACTATACCACACTTCGCCGCGGATTACCAGCTTTTTCTTCAAGGCGCAAAAAAACGCCCCCAAAAGCGGGGGCGCATTCAACGCTTTTTATCTTCTTGCAATGCACTCGCACTCGACAAGCGCGCCCTTTGGCAGATTAGATACCTCGACGCAGCTTCTTGCGGGATACGGCTCAGTAAAGTATTCGCCGTATATAGCGTTCAGAGCGGAAAAGCTTCCGATATCGGTGAGGAACACGGTAGTTTTGACTACGTCGCCGAAGCCGAGACCCGCCTCCGACAGAACTGCGGCGATGTTTTTAAACATTCTGTGCGCCTGAGCCTCTATTCCGCCCTCGACGATGAGGCCGGTCTCAGGGTCGAGAGGTATCTGTCCGGAGAGGTAAACGGTATCTCCGCAGTCTATTGCCTGGGAATAGGGTCCGACGGCCGCCGGGGCTTTTGTTGTTGCTATAGCTTTCATAATATATCTCCTGTTCGTTTTTTTCCGATTATATACCCGGCGGGGCTCCGTGTAAAGCATTTCTCTAAAGTATGATACAGATGAGTCCGCCCGCTCCCTCGTTTATTATGCGTCCGAGCGTATCTCTGAGCTTAGTCTGCGTCTCCGGCGGCATACTTCTTATCTTCGCCTGAAGCGAATCTCCCGCTATGTCGTGGAGCGACCTGCCGAAGATATTCGATTCCCATATTTTTGACGTATCTCCCTCAAATTCCTGAAGCATAAAGTTTATTACGTCGCCGGAGCTTCTCTCCGCGCCCACAGCGGGGTTTACCTCGGTCTCCACGTCCGTCATTATCATATGTATACATGGCGCGGTTGCCTTGAGCCTTACCGAATACTTGCCGCCCTTGCGGACTATCTCAGGCTCCATGAGCTTCAGATCCTCCTTTGAGGGCATAACGACGCCGTAGCCGCACTCTCTTACGCTTTTGAGCGCGTCCGCAGCCTTTGCGTACTCGCTTTTCAGCGCGGACAGCTCGCAGAGGAGCGTCATCATATCCCCATCGCTTACGATATCGAAGCCCGACGTCTCGCTGACGGTTTGGTAAAACAGCTTACGCGGCGCATCTACGCTTATCGAAACAGAGCCTGTGCCGAAGTCCGTTGAACTCAGAACGGAGCTGACCTCTCCCGCTCTCTCTCCGATCTCCGCCGCGGCCGGCTTTGCTTCCTTCACAGTGAACACGTTCTCAAGCGCTCCCAATACGGCTCCGCAGATATTTTTCTTGAGCGCGTGCTCAGGCGGCAGAGCCTCTATCCACTCTGGAAGGCTTATTCGGTATTCGCTCACCGGAAATTCGCCGAGCACCGCCTCCATTATCTCCGCTATCTCTCTCTCCGTCAGCAGCATACAGTTCACCGGGATGCAGGTCACCGAGTTCTCCTCGCCTATTCTGCGCGCAAGCTCCGATGCCGCCTCCGAGCCGGGATCGGAAGAGTTCAAAAGCACGATGAAGGGTTTTCCGAGCTCCTTGAGTTCGTTTATGACCCGTCTCTCAGCCGGCACGTAATTCTCACGCGGTATCTCGGTAACGCTGCCGTCCGTCGTTACCACGATTCCGATCGTGGAGTGGTCGGTCATCACCTTGCGCGTTCCGGTTTCCGCGGCTACGCGCAGAGATACCTCCTCGTCAAACCACGGAGTCGTTACCATTCTCTCCTCTCCGTTCTCGCTGCCGCCCATGGCTCCCTCGACCATATAGCCGACACAGTCGACGAGCCTCACGGAGAGCTCCGAGCCGCCGCCGAGTCTGAGGCTCACTGCCTCCTCCGGAACAAATTTCGGCTCCGCCGTCATTATTGTCTTACCGGACCCGGACTGGGGAAGCTCATCCTTCGCCCTCTCCCGGATATATTCCGAATCGATCTCCGGTATTACGAGAGTCTCCATAAACCTCTTTATAAAGGTCGACTTGCCGGTTCTGACCGGGCCGACTACGCCGATATATACGTCTCCGCCTGTCCGCGCGGCTATGTCCTCATAGATCTTCATATTTTCCACAGCTTAATCCCCCTTGGCGAATTTCTGTTAATAGCTATGCGGATAAGCTGCGCTTTATGCAAAAAAGCGGCGCGCCGTTATCTCCGGCGCGCCGCAGCGCAATCATTTCTTTCTGTTCTTTTCATAAACGGCTTCAAGACCTTCGAGGATCAGGTCGCCGGCCGTCTCGATATCATGCGTGCAAAACGGAACGACCGTGCCGGCGAGCCCTCCCGTCGCAACGATACGCGGCTTCTCGCCGAGCTCTGCGCTCATTCTGTCTATCATGCCGTCTATCATTCCGGCAGTCCCCAAAATCGCGCCGGAACGCATACAGTCCGCCGTGTTCTTCCCTATAGCGGCGCCGGGTGTTTCAAGGGCTATACCCGGAAGCAGGGCAGTTTTGTCGGACAGAGCCTCAACAGAGGTTTTAAGCCCGGGCGCGATCGCGCCGCCGATAAAAGCTCCCGTGCTGTCGATAACAGAAAAAGTTGTCGCCGTGCCGAGATCGATTATTATAAGAGGCGGCTTATAGCGCCTCAGCGCGCCTACGGCCGCCGTCACGAGGTCTGCTCCGCATTCGGCGGGGTTGTCGATGCGGATATTGAGCCCCGTTTTCACTCCCGCGCCTACTGCGAGAGCCTCCTTGCCCGTGATGAGTCTTACAGCGGAGGATACGAGCTTTGTTAGCTCCGGATTCACCGACGAGATACATGCGCCCTCAACGCCGTCCGCGCTTATCCCGTTCATCTGAAAGAACTCCTTCAGGCTTACTGCGTATTCAAAATCCGTTTTCAGGCGGTCGGAGGCAAGCCTTGCCTGAGCGAAGACTTTTCCGCACTCCATGCAAGCCAAAACTATGTGCGTATTTCCTATATCGACTGTCAGAAGCATTCCTCTACCTCCCTAAGCGCCGCTTCAAGCTCCTCAGCGGCCTTCTCATCCGGCTGACTGCTCTTCCTCAGCCCGGAAAGCGAAGCCTTCAGCTTGAAAGCGATCTTTTCCCTGTATTCTCCGTAAAGCGGGTCGCCCTTCAGCGCGGCAAGAGCGAATGACTCGGCAAAATCCGCTTTTCGCCTTACGCCGGACCAGCTTACGCGGAACACAGTATACAGCCTCCCGCCCTCTTTTGCAAGAACGGCCTCGTCGATTTGAAAGCCGGAGGAGAAAAGCCACGGTATAAGCCGTTCAAGCTTGGACTGAGGCTGGAGAACGAGAACTTTATCCTCAAGCGTAAAAGGTGAAGAGCTGAGGATATGTATGATAGTGTCGCCTCCCATACCGGCTATAACGAAGGTATCGAAGCCCCCGTCAAGCCCCGAAAGCCCGTCGGCAAGATAGAACTCTATGCGGTCTTCCGCGTTCTCCTCCGCCGCCGTCCTTTTCGCGCTCATAAGAGGTCCATCGCCTATATCGGAGGCCGCTATCCTGCCCCCGTGTCCGTTTTTAACAAGCCACAGCGGTATATACCCGTGGTCCGTGCCTATGTCCGCTATGTTTTTTCCGTCACTGCAAAGCCGCGCGCAGGCGGCAAGTCTCGGTTTAAGCTCCATCGTTTTTTCCTCGCTGAGTAAATAAAAATCTGCCCGTTCCACTTTACCAGAACGGGCAGAAAAAGACTTGAAAAGGAAGCAGCTTACGCCTGAGCCTCTCTCATCTTGGCGAAGCAGTCGCTGCAGTAGACCGGTCTGTCGGTCTTCGGCTCAAAGGGTACTTTGGCCTCGCCTCCGCAGTTTGCGCATACGGCGGTGAAATACTCGCGGGGAGCGCGGGCGGCGTTCTTGCGGGCATCACGGCAGCTCTTGCAGCGCTGGGGCTCATTCTGGAAGCCGTGCTCAGCATAGAACTCCTGCTCGCCGGCTGTGAATACGAACTCATTGCCGCATTCCTTGCATACTAAAGTTTTATCTTCGTACATAAAATTGGACCTCACTTCTGACTTTCTTGCCCAAAGGGCTGATTTATTTGCGACGGCATATCGCCGGTAACGCCTTTTAGGGGATTCAGCTTTTTCCTTACTCTCTGAACCGCGTTGTCAACGCTTTTCTCTCTCTTGCCGAGCCTGAGCGCTATCTCAGAATAGGACATGCCCTCCAGATAAAGCTCCATGACCCGCTTTTCAAACCTCGAAAGCCCGGATTCGATCTTAAGGATAAGCTCCTCGGTGTATTCACGGTTTATTATGAGGTCCTCAAGCTCCCTCGAGCCTCTCTGAGAAAGGACCTCGTCGTCGATGGGCACTGAGTCGTTCAGTATTCTGTTACCGCCCTTGCCGTCTCTCTTGACGGCGCTATATAAACGGTTTTTTATGCATTTTTCGGCATAAGTCGAGAAGGACGCTCCACCCGTTTTTTCAAAGGTCCTTACCGCGGAAAGAAGCCCGAGCATTCCCTCCTGAATAAGGTCTTCGCTGTCTCCGCCCGTTAAAAACAGAGGTCTGCAGCATTTTTTAACGAGATTTGCATACCTTCCTATGAGCTCGTCCTCGGCCTCGGCCTTGCCCGAAGCGGCAAGCTCTTCATCAGATAATAATGAATAATTCCTCATAAAAACCTATATATTCCACCACTATGGGCTTATTATACGGATTGCGCATTAATAAGTCAAGTAATTTTGCAAAATTATTTTGTAATTCACGCGGATCCGACCTATTGCAGCATAGTCTGACCCATAAACTCGATTCCGAGATGCTCGTAAGCCTTTCTCGTGACGCAGCGGCCTCTGCTCGTTCTCGTCAGATA